>JAFLJQ010000195.1 GCA_022712915.1 Gammaproteobacteria bacterium
TACCATCCAGTTTATTGAGAAAATTGAAGTGTGAGACTTTATCTACGCAGCAGGCTTATAGCCTAAGGGTGGGCTCAAGTTCATCACACTTCCTGATACGCTGATAGCTAATCAGAGTATCGAGAGAGATACAAGGGTGGGGTGCATCGGGGACAATGGTGATAACTCTATGGGCAGTTCCAACGTCACCATCCTTCTCCAGTCTTGCTGTTATGGAGTGTGTGCCAATAGGGAATTTTTGTGTCATATTCGGCCCCATCCATATCTGGCCTGGAAATGCGCTTGAAAACCACTGAATATTACCTAATGAATTAACACCATCGATTGTTGCGGCTGCAACAGATAATGTCACGGATTTATAGGTTTCATGTGGTGTGTCCAAGACCGCTTGGATTCGGGCAATAATAATCTCATGTGGTATAACATTAACCGTAACTGTCTTACTGGTAGATACTTGTTTAGTTCTTGTCCCTTCCACGCTCACTCTGTTTATGCATTCAACGGTAAACTCTTTTGTTGATAAAGGTGCACTACTTAATAAAGGCCCTACTTCCACGGAAATAGCACCACCGTTGTCGAACCCATAATAAGAGGGCCTTGCACTATTAAAATCATTCACCCATTGACTTGGCCCTGCAGCAGAACAAATAATACTGTTACTAAACTCCCAAGTAGATGAAACTCGATCACCAATATCCAGCACGATTGTTGTTTTTGTATTTGTTCTTATACTCGAAGGTGAAGCATAAAGTGAAAAGGTAATTTCCTTGCATTCTTTACCTGTGAAATATTCATTCTCGCTACATGCGGGGTTAGGGTACTTGCTGTAATATTTTGTAATCCACCACTTATGGTCAATACCAGACCCTACACATTCTTTTCTACTTGTGCCATAAGAGTGTACATTACCAAAGTTAAAAATTGGAATCTCTGTAATCGTACATTTGTATGCAGTATCCTCACATGTTGTAGCTTCTGCACCAAAAATATACCAGCTTGGCATATTGCCGTGATGACTTAACCTATCTTGTGCGACCCACATATCCTTGTTAAATACATATACATCAGAACTACTGATACATGTTGTAGCCGCCATACCATTCTGCATGTAAAGCACAAGTAGACACAAAGACAAAACTTTCATTATCATTTTGCCGTATGGGTATTCCTTTAAAAAGAGAGCCGCGGAAATATTTAATAACCACCCTCTTGCTTTCTTCTCAAATAAATGCTTTTGATTGTTTTTTTGCATGTCACACTCTACAACTGTATTTTTTAATTTGACGCAGTTTCAAATAATAGCTGCAATTCATTTAAACCGAGAGTAAATCACTTCACTGCTCCAAGTATAGAGATAAAGGGGCATCTATCAGAACCTACTGCTCTCACCGAGACATAGACTCCTAAGGCACTCAACACGACACAAGGGGGAGGGATGTCGATTGAGATACGTTAAAATTTATTTCATTAAACAAATAATATATGGGTGTTAATAACACATACACCATGAAATTAACAAGTTAAAATGTCACTCATGCTTTATAAACGAAACCATCAATAAATTTTTGATAGCTTGCCATCATTTATTTTGTTAAACATTAAACAATGGTTGTCTGGTTTGAGAATAAAACAATTTGTAATATGTTTATAAATTGTACAAATCCATTTAGAATTTGTTTAAGACAAGATCTACATCATGTGTTATATGATCGTATTATTATTTATACCGTGGTATACGGTGATTGAAGTGTCTGTATTTTTTCGTATATGAGTATGATGTTTTCTATATTTTTTTCCAAGACAATAAAACGATAGACGATGAATACAATTTACCAACTCAACGTATGCTATACCAGACACCCCGCCCAGCACCATGTCGGCTTAAGTGGCCCTGTTCAAACAGTGACTTCAGGTGGTCTTTAATCGTATTTCGGCTTGCACCGGTGACTCTTACCGCTTCACTGACTGTTACACGGCCATGTTGTTTGGCTATCTCTAAAATATTTAATGAGAGTTCCGGGATCGTGCCAGTCAGGAGCTTTTCCCGCTCCACCATTGTCTGTAATTTTAATTTCTGTTGTTGTAATATACTTAGGAAAAACTCGAGCCATGGCTGCCAATTTGGTTTATCTGATTGAATCGTTCCCTGGGTACGCCGTAAAGCCAGATAATAACCTTCCTTATTTTTCTCAATAATGCTTTCTAGTGAACAATAAGGAATATAGGCATAGCCAGACCGTAACAGGGCGAGTGATGTCAGGATGCGTGATAGTCGCCCATTGCCATCCTGAAAGGGATGAATAGCTAAAAAGGCAACCACAAAAATGGCGATAGCAAACAGAGGGTGTAATGTTTTGGCCATAATGGTTTCATCCAGCCAAATTGCCAGCTCTGTCATGCGATACGGGGTATCAAATGGAGAAGCTGTTTCAAACACAATGCCAATGCTTTTTCCGCTTTCATCAAAGGCTTCAACATTGTTCGAAAGGGTTTTATATTCACCACGATGCTTCATATCCTTGTCACTAAACTGTAAAAGGTCACGGTGAAGCTGTTTGATGTAATTTTCTGTTAACGGTATATCCTGCCAGTGAGAGAAAATAGTCTCCATGACATTGGCATAGCCCGCCACTTCCTGCTCATCACGGGATTGGAACGATGTTATTTGCAGATTGCCCAGTAATATCTCAACCTCTTTATCAGATAGCTTGCTGCCCTCAATCCGCGTTGATGAACCAATAGATTCAATGCTCGCGACCTTCCGCAGCATAGAGAGACGATCTGGGGCCAAAACACCCAGGGCGCGCCACGCCCCTTTGAATTCGTCAATTTCCCCGATTAACGCCAGTATTTTATGAGTAATTTGCAGCGAAGTCGTATTTAGCATGGCATCCCATTAAATATCCGTTTCCATCCATTTAACTGTAATTGCCCAACATCCATTTGTCCATCCTATTCCATCCGTTTTTAGTACGATACTTTGAAAATACCTCGTAAAATTCGAATACTTAGATCAAAAAATGGATCCCCATCCTAAATATCTACACACAAGCACAAAGCACACAAGGGGCAAATCTTGCTTTTTGCCTTCCCTACTTCTCAGCAAAATCATATTTAACTCCATATGGCATCCCATTTAATACAAAAGAAGTCGAGGCTCTTTATTTTCTTTCGAGGATGACAAAACTATGGTCATGGGGATTTTTTTCATCGGCATCGTGATCGATGTGTTCTATCTCCTGCCATTCATGTTTGTTCCATTCCGGGAACCAGGCATCGCCTTTGATTTTGGTATGAACGAAGGTGAGGTAGAGTCGGTCAGCTTTGGGTAGCATTTGCTCATAGAAGGAAGCGCCACCAATGACCATGATTTCATCGGCCTCACTTGCAGCGTTGATGGCTTCTTCTATGGCGTAAACCACGATGCTGTTTTCGGCCTGATATGTTTTATCACGCGTGATAATAATATTGCTTCTGCCCGGCAGCGGTTTTGCTCCGAAGGATTCAAAGGTTTTTCGACCCATAACAATGGGTTTGCCGAGGGTGTTTTGACGAAACCATTTCATGTCATTGGGTAACTTCCAGGGAAGTGTGTTGTTGATACCAATAACACGATCATCGGCCATGGCGGCGATCATAGAAATTTTCATTTGCTAAACCCTTTTAATCATCTTTTCACCACGAAGACACGAAGAAAACATTGATTCTTTGTATTTCGCTTCGCTCATACAGGTTACCGTCGTGATAACAGTTTTATGTCTCATGGTGAATGTTCTTATTTTCATTTTCTTCGTGCCTTCGAGACTTCGTGGTGAGTGCTTTAATATTTTATTCCCTTGGTGGTGAATGTTTTAAATTTTATCCCCTTGGTGTCTTGGAATCTTGGTGGTAAATACTTTATACCGCCACAGGTGCCTTGATATGCGGATGGCATTCGTAATCTACCAGCTCAAAATCATCAAAGCTAAAGTCAAACAGATTATCAATGGCCGAATTGATTTTCATACTCGGTAAAGCATACGGTGTGCGTGATAGTTGTTGTTCAACTTGTTCGAGATGATTCGAGTACAGGTGCGCATCACCCAGAGTATGGACAAACTCACCGGGCTTGAGGCCGGTCACTTGCGCCATCATCAGGGTCAATAAGGCATAAGAGGCAATGTTGAATGGCACACCCAGAAAGATGTCGGCGCTGCGCTGATAGAGCTGGCAAGAGAGTTTGCCATCTGCGACATAAAACTGGAAAAAGGCATGGCAGGGCGGCAGGGCCATGTCATCAACTTCCGCGACGTTCCAGGCGCTAACGATAAGACGGCGTGAATCGGGGTTGTTTTTGATTTGCTCGATCACCTGGCTGATTTGATCGATGTGACGACCATCGGCCGTGGGCCAGGAACGCCACTGATAACCATAGACATGACCAAGATCACCGTTTTCATCGGCCCAGTCATCCCAGATGGAGACACCATTATCTTTCAGGTATTTGATGTTGGTGTCGCCCTTCAGGAACCACAGAAGCTCATGGATGATGGAGCGCAGGTGGCATTTTTTGCTGGTAACCAAAGGAAACCCCTTACTGAGGTCAAAGCGCATTTGATGGCCAAAAACACTCAGCGTGCCGGTGCCGGTACGATCTTCCTTGTGGATGCCATGATCGCGAACATGGCGCATAAGATCGAGATATTGCTTCATTACTGCCCCTGATTGCCTGGAATGGCGCTTATTCTAACATGCAGGATTGGCTTGGGAATGGTGAATTTGAGGCTGGTTTTTAATCACGGGCTCCAAAATCCTGCGGGAAGAGGCCATGAGGTTTGCGGTGTAAGAAAATGATTAAGAGAAGCTTTGCCATTTGACCGAGCCGTCCCATGGGATGCGCTTTTTTAAAAACCAGTCCAGGGATAATTAAAGAACAAAATACTTTGTGAGCCCTCATCCCCCGTCGCAAGTTCTGCCCGAAAGACGATGCCCGAGGACATCACGAGTCGTACACCGATGCCATAGGACTCACGCCAGATATCACCCAGTTTGTCTTTTTCATCCGCGACGCTGGCGGTTTCCCAGAAAAAAGAAAGCTGAACACCGGTCCGAATATCCTTGGCGACACCGATATCGAAGGGTTCAAACTCCTCGGTCAAGTTCCAGCGAATTTCAGTCCCATAGAACAGGACATGTGCGCCTTTATAGCGACCACCGGGATAAGATCGCAGACGTGATGTCCCCCCCCATGCTTTCCGCCGTGCCATACCGATTGTGGGCAATCGTATTATTAACCGCTTGTTCACACTGAAGACGTTGCGGTGCGGTCAGGCCGGGGACAGCACAGTCCAGCCCCATGAGATCTTCTACAGCAGCAAAATCCACCTCCCCCATGCGTGTCACAAAAGCATCGGAACGAAAGTAATTGAATGCCCAGGTACTGATATGACCAATGGGAATATAGGCCGTCAGGTTATGTTCCTGTTGATAATACTCAGTGGCCCTGGGCGATGTTTCATCCCGCCACCAGCGTGAAACAGCATACCGCACACCTCGACGAGGATCCTGGTAGTCATCTGTCCAATCGAATTGAAAACCGAGTGTATAATACTGCCCCTTGCTGGCTTCACTATCACGCGCATCCAGAAGCAGATTCCCCTCTCTGTCACGCAGACTCGTCAGATGCACCTCATTCTTAATGGTCTGTGCCTGGACTTCAAGCATACGGTCATAAAAGCTACCTTTAAGACGTGCCGACACCGTTTTTACATCATCATATTCAAGAATACTGTGATCGTCCTGATTGGTTTCCATGCCACGGCCGTTATAACTGATAACCGCCACTTGGCTAAGTCGTGACGCGGTCACTTCGCCAATCAACATCCTGTCTATCAGGTGCATGTCCGTTGCAACCGCACCGAAACCTTCAATATCACCGCTAACGATAAAACCGGCATAGTCGGTGTAACTGTCGTGTGCATTACTGTCTACTCCCAAAAGTATGACGGCATCCCCTATGCCAGGATAGCTAATGGGGGTGGGAACGATGTAATGGCCAGGCTCTTTAGAAAACTGATCCCGACGCCGCTCCATGGCGGCGAGATCACTCACTAAGGCAATCAACAGAAAACAATAAATAATAATAAAATATTGATGCTGTTGTTTATTGTGCATTGTCTCTTCCTTCCTTAAAGAAAAATATACTTGCCGCCGTTTTTAAAAGAATGAAGAGGGTTGTTAATCAAGAGATTGATATGCACTAAATATAAAAGTGAACCTTATTCTTACACTGATATTCACCATTAAATTTTCTTGCTAAAAACAACAGAAAGACCATTCAAGGACATACGATAAAGGCACCCTTAAATAAAAAATATTTTTTTTTGAACAACATAAGACATCCCGGTATTGTGCCCCGAATTTTATTTGTCGATCGCTTCTTCATATTGCTGCCGATATTCGTTATAAGTTGGAGTATCGGAGTCGCAATTTATGGCATCGTCCCCAGAAATACATTGCCGTGTTTGCAAGGCTTTATAAGTGTTATGTTGCATGTCACTGACACTGCATGCTGAAAACAAAAATACTAGCATCAACAACCCCAGGCTCTGCAAGCAACGCATAATCGCAAACGGGTCTTTTTTACTTTCACTTAAAGCACGCATAATCACCCCAGTATTTTATTTTTTGCCAACGGTCTGTGTTGACTTTGTATTCAAACGAACACGGATGTAACCTGGCTTTGGGTATGTGTAACCAGGGAGTTTGACATCCACCCCTAGGCTAAGCACATCGCTGTGATGTTGCCAGGTAACCTGATCAAAGCTGACCCACTCCTGCCAGGCATAGATATCCCGGTTTAATTTCACCACAAGCTTATCACTGACGACTTGCTGAAACAGATTACCGGCCATACTCACCTCCGACGTAATGGGCTTACCTGCCGGAAAATGCAGGATAAATTTGCCGTCTTCCGGAACAGCCGCCCCAAACGGCACCACCGGCAGTCCGGCTAACTCCTGCTGTGTGGGTGGAAAAGCACAACCGACAAGTGAACTACAAAGAAAAAATAACATAAGTACGGGTTTACGCATGGTAACTCCTTGTTAAACAATATTTTTTAGCTCATCCACTACCTGACAATAGTATGATGATGGTCTATACTCTGAAAAACAGAGTATAGTTACTCTGAATTTCAGAGTCAAATACAGGAGCTTATCTATGCAGGATCACGCGGCCGGTCAAATTGAAGCGATCCATAGTATGCTTGCCACAGGCCACCACAGTGTGCGCCTGGAACGACACAGCCTGATCCTTTGGGGCTTGACGGCCGCGAGCCTGATCATCTTAATCAATGCCGTGATCACGCCTGAGCGATTTCCAATACAATGGCAACGCTCGCTGTTCTCAAATTCATTTATCACGCTGGTTGTTACAACCATAGCCTTTCTGGACTTTCGTCTGACCAAACTAAAACGGGAGTCACGGGATGAAATAGTCTCATTTGTTCAAATCCAGTTAACCAAAGTATGGTGGTTCTTGCTTGGGCTGATCATCCTGATCAATATCGGTATGGGTTTCTTTGGCGGTGGTTATCTGTTTTACCCCATCATGATTATTCTGGTTGGACTTGGTCTTTACATTCAGGGCTTGTTTTCCCAGCAGCTCCTTGCCTGGAATGGCATATTAATGGTGCTCACAGGTCTGGGCAGTATTATCCTGCAAGCACCGTTACAAACCCTTGAATGGTTTACTGTCGTGATCTTTGGCATGGGTATGCCTGTGCTGGCATGGTTAATTGATCTACCTGCGGTTCAAAAACAAATACGATACCGTCTGTTATCCAGTCTTGCCTGGTTGTGTCTGGTCTGCATTCCCACCTGGATGATTAATCAATTGATTTATCAAACCAACATACCGGATTGGCCCGTCATTTCCCTACAGAAATACCAACAGCTTCCAACACCCACGCTAGAAAATTATATCGTCCACTTTCCTGCCAATACGGTCATACCCCTTGAAGTGAATATCAAGGGCAATACCGTTGCAAACACCAGGCCGTCAATAATACCTATGATCATGTCTCAACCGTTTGATGTGTCCGTCAGTAATAGTATCCTCGATGGTCGATACCGTGTTAATGGCGGTAACTGGATCAAGCCCCGCCAAAAGTATCAAATAATAAATTTTAATCTATCGACACACCTGACCAACAAAGATGGGCCGAGGATCGCCCTTGATTTCTTTTTAAAAACTGAAGACTAGCCTGGAAAAGTATTTATGGATGCCATGTCACCCTTTGAACTCGATGTTACTCTGCATCAGCCAGTACGGACTCGCATTGTCGCCTTCCTGGTAACAAGGGGTGAAGCAACCTATACCGAATTAAAAAAACAGCTCACCATTACCGATGGCAATCTGGAATCACACATGAAAAAACTCCTGGCATCCGGCTATCTGCAAAAAGAAAAAAGAACCGGTACATCAAAACGCGTCCAGACCGTTTACAGGCTGACACCACTTGGGCATGAGGCCTTTGAAAATTACCTGGAAACCCTCAAGCGAATCCTTTCCGTCAAGATTTGAGTTTTAAACCTGCGGCAAAATCGAACCATCAACGCGCACATGGCGCATGAGATCCCAAATTTGGGATGGGCCTTTTCCTGAGTACTTTTTAAGCGGCCATTATAAATCAAACGGCTAGAGGCTTAATATCCCAACCAGGGATAATTGAAGAACATGACAATGTTTTCACCTTCATCACCCGAGGCCACCTCCATGCGAAAGACAATCCCTGAGGTCATGATCAGGCGCAGACCGACGCCATAGGAATCACGCCAGATATCGCCTAACTTGTCTTTTTCATCTGCCACGCTGGCGGTCTCCCAGAAGGCGGATAATTGCACGCCGGTTCGAATATCCTGGGCAATGCCAATATCAAAGGGGCGGAATTCCTCGGTGATATTCCAGCGAAATTCTGTGCCATAAAACAGTGTATGGGCACCCTTGTAGCGGCCTTCTGGATAGGATCGCAAACGAGACGGCCCCCCCATGCTCGCGGCCGTACCGTAACGATTATGGGCGATGGTGTTATAAACAGCCTGTTGGCATTGAAGCTGTTGTGCCCCCGACAAACCACTACAGTCAAGATCCATACGCGCGGCAACCGTGGCAAAATCCGTCTCCCCCACTCGCTCTACATAAGCATCGGAGCGAAAATAATTAAATGCCCAGGTGCTAATCCGGCCGATGGGAATATAGGCCGTCAGATTATGTTCCAATTGATAATAGTCTGGCGAACCCGATGTCGATTCATTCCCTTCCCAACGTGAAATATCATAACGAATCCCTTTACGCGGGTCCTGGTAGTCATCAGTCCAATCAAACTGGAAGCCAAACATCAGATATTGTTGCTCTATCATTTCACTATTACGGGTATCACGAATGAGATTACCATCCTTGTCACGTAGTGCTGACATATGCACCTCATGATTGACCATCAAAGCCTGTAGCTCAAACATCCTGTTCTGGAATGTTCCCCGGAGACGTGCCGTCGTCGATTCCACATCATCGAGTTCAAAAACATTATAATCATCTTTGTGGTTATCCATGCCGCGCCCGTTGTAGCTAAAGATGGCCACCTTGTTGAGCTTTTCAAACGCGACTTCGGCTATTAATGTTTTTTCAATCAAATGCATGTCCGTGGCCACGCCACCAAAACCTTCAAAGTCCCCACCAAGTACAAACACGGCGTAGTCATTATAGCTATCATGCGCATTGGCATTCACACCAATAGCGGCAAAACCTTCACCAATGCCGGGGTAACTGATAGGAACAGGAACCAGATAATGCGCGGGTTCTTTCATAAATTGATCTCGTCGGCGCTCCATGGCCTGACCTGGAGATATAAAGACCAATAGCAAAATGTTAAGTAAAAAAAACAAAAAATATTTTTTTAAAACAGACATGATAACTTTCCCCTTCATTATCCTGGCATTACCCCATGTATTCCTATGATACTTAAACGGTTCCTCCACCCAACACATATTGAGAATGTATAGTCCTTTAAGTGCGCCTGAACACAAACATATTTAGGAACCGGGACTAACACTTAGTCAGTAGTAAGAATAATTTTTAAACCTAATTGCAACGCTGCCCTGGCTGCGCTCAGGCGTTCTCAAAAGCCTTCCCAGGGATAGCCGACAATGACGGATAACTCCTCCCCCTCATCCCCCGTCGCAACATCCGCGCGAACAACCAGGCCGGAGGCAGTGACCATTCTCATACCCATGCCATAGGAATCACGCCAGACATCACCCAATTGTGCCTTTTCATCTGCCACGGTGGCCGTTTCGTAGAAAAAGGCCAGTTGGATACCGGTACGAATGTCCTTAGCAATACCAATGTCAAAGGGTTTAAATTCTTCAGTCAGGTTCCAACGTAATTCTGCACCATAAAATAAGACATGGCCGCCCTTAAAGCGGTCATTGGGATAGGAGCGCAGGCGCTGCCAGCCGCCTACACCGCCGACTGTGCCGTACTGATTTTGAGCAATGGTATTATTCACCACCTGATTACAATTATTTGTCTGCTCGGCGGTATACTCTGGATTGCTACAATTCAGATCAGAGCGGCTTTCGACAGAGGCAAAATCCGTGTCTCCAATACGCGTCACATGAGCATCAGAACGAAAATAATTTAATGCCAGGGTGCTGATTCGACCGATGGGTATATAGCCGGTCAGGTTGTGTTCCTGCTGATAAAAATCTGAGGCGTAACTTTCTGCCTCATCGCGCCACCAGCGTGAGAAGTTGTAGCGTACACCACGACGGGGATCGAGGTAGTCATCTGTCCAGTCAAACTGAATGGCCGCAGTATAAGATTGATATTTCTGGGTTTCACTATTACTGGTATTCTCAATTAGATTACCATCTTTATCACGCAAGCTTGTCATATTTTGTTTGGCCTGCAAGACAGCACCACTTATCTCAAACATGCGATCATCAGAGGTCATCGTCAAACGGGCAGCGGCAAATTGATTATCTTTCAACTCCATCAGGCTGTAATCATCCTTGCTGCTTGCCATGCCGCGGCCATTATAATTACGTATACTGACCTTGCTGATGACCTGTGCATAAACATCCAGAATCAGAGTCCGATCAACTAGGTGCACATCCTTGACAATCGCACCCGCACCTTCGAGATCACCTGCGATGATAAAGCCGATATAGTCAGTATAGCTGTCATGGACATTGTTCACCGTCCCCGCTAACAGAAACCCCTCGCCTATGCCTGGCAGGCTATAAGGCATGGGAATAACATAATGCCCTGGCTCCCTGGAAAATTGATCCCGCCGGCGATCCATGGCATGCACGTCACTCAGCAAGGCAATGAGTAACAAACAATTAATGATGATGAAATATCGATGCTGCCGTTTATAGTGCATTCTCTCTTCCTTTAGTTATAGCGAAAAAAACCCATTACCTTCATTAGAGGAATAAATGTGATCATTTTCTAAATCATGTGGTTAATATAGTCCAAATGAAAAAATTGAGTCTCAGCTTACACATACACCGACTGATAGCTCAATTGCCTTGCCATCAACAGCGAATCAACATCCAGACACCACTTGAAAACTCATCCAGCAAGTCTGGCTCCAGTACGTTGAAACACTGAATATCTCCCAGCAATGATGTCATCTTGACCCTGACATTTCCACCACTGAACATCCGATAGGATTCAACGTGCACTTGCTCCGCCTCAACTATGGCAAATGCCTCCTGATGGAAATCTGAGGGCAGATCGCCAAAAGTCCGGTAAGTTACCTTATCTATTTCTTGCCGGTGAATATAGTCTAAACTTTGTTTGATAATTTGCGCGGCATCAAGCGTGCTCTCAGGCACTTTTATCCGGACATGGCCTGGCGTCAATACAGAAAGATTAATTCGAAACACATGCTCTATCGTGTCAGCATGTGTTAATAGGACGCGCTCTTCGAATTCGTCAATAAACAGGACACTGCCATGAATGGCAACTGAAACAATGAGCAAAATGAAAAGCCGCTGCGGTCGCCGATCGACTATGTTTACAGTATCCATCTAGATAGCGTCTTAGCCGCTTTCTTACTCACTACAGAATTCCAGGATGTCTCCAGGTTGGCAATTGAGATACCGGCATATGGCATCCAGGGTTGTAAGCCGAATGGCCTTTGCCTTACCTGTCTTAAGAATAGAAAGGTTCTGTTCCGTAATTCCAATGAGCTGAGCCAGTTCATTTGATTTCATCTTGCGTCTGGCAAGCATCACATCAAGATTAACAACAATCGCCATTACAGCCTCTATACCGTGTAGGTCTGTTCTTCTGCCAACTTGCGTCCTTCATCCATGACCCAGGAAATCAACACCACAATGGCACCGATGATCAACATCGAAAAATCAGCAAGTACAAATTGTGCCACTATCATACGCTGACCAGGCGGATTCCCAGAGGTAAGAACAACACTGATCAGTGTGGTGAAGATCATTCCACTGATGACCCACAGAATAAGACTATAACCCAATCGATGAAGATGCTTCACGTTCTCTGCGCTAAACACGATGGCATGTTCATACAGGCGAAATAGTTTGATCAATGTCACCACACCAAACATCGCAACACTCACCGGTAACAGACTGACTAAATATGCCAGCATAAGAGTAACAAAAGAAAGTTCGCGATTGATCGGAACCGGGAGTGCAATAAGCCCTGCAGGCAGGTGATTGAATAATACCCAATACAGCAAGTCTAAAAGGGGGATGCAAACTAGCAGTGCGGTGAATAAATAGCGGAATTCTCTGCTTATACGTTGTATTCGTATCAGATCTTGGTTAGCCATCTCTTATTGCCTCACGTCAAAATATTGGACATATGCAAGCATAGGCTTAATTTTGCCGTAAAACAACAAATAATTATTGATTTGCGATAATTTTTATAAAAGTGCACATTCTGAATTTAGCCGCTGATGCTAAATTGGTGTCAGTGGTATACGCGCGCGCCCCTGTATTTATACCTGCAATACTAAAGACTTAACCTAAGGCAAGCCTCCTGCCTGCCCTTCGGAAATAACTCACGTCCTGGCTCTAAACAATATTGATAAAACCATGCACGTTATGTCTTCTTCAATTGCATGGGATGATAGGCCAACCAGAGGAATGCTGCACCGGCCAGGATAATGGGTATGGTCAATACTTGCCCCATGGTTACCCAACCAAAGGCAAGATAACCGATATGCGCATCAGGCACGCGCACAAATTCAATCATAAAACGTGCGGTACCATAGCCGATACCAAATACACCAGAAATGGCCATCGTGGGTCGGGGTTTGGATGAATAGAACCAAAGAATAATAAACAACAACACACCTTCGGATAGGCATTCATACAGGGGGGACGGATGACGCGGCAGGTTTGAACCCGAGGTCGGAAAGACCATGGCCCAAGGTACATCACTGACCTTGCCCCACAGTTCACCATTAAGGAAATTACCAAAGCGCACAGTCATAATGCTAATCGGCACATAAAGTGCTATAAAGTCCAGAACATTAAAATATCCCTTCTTATATTTTCGATTAAAAAACCACAATCCAATCATCACACCGATCAGACCGCCATGAAATGACATGCCGCCCTCCCAGATTCTGAAAAAGCTAAGCGGGTTGTCGAGTAACATATTGAAGTTATAAAAAAACATATAACCTATACGACCACCGACAATCGCGCCAAGGCCCGCAAAAAATAACAGGTCATCGGCCTCAACAGGTTTCCAGTCGATAATTTTTTTCGCAATACGATAACGGATCAGGGCCAGACTGCTGGTAAAGCCGATCAAGTACATTAAACCATACCAGTGGATGGGCCAGCCAAAGACGCGAAATGCCACGGGATCGAAATCAACAATCATTTAGTCACCTGTTAAATTTTATTTAATTAAGCTTGCTTGCCATTCATACAGACAGCAATGCGTTTTAATTCTTCATCCATTGTCGTTACCGGTTGCCAGCCCATAATTTTTTTTGCCTCACTGTTGTCCACTTGCAATGATCCCGACAAACGATTCCAGACGGCCTGTTTACCCAATAAACGGGTTACCCAGGCCATAATGGCTGGCGGGAAAAAAAATGCCGGAGAGCGCTGTCCAAAGCTATTGGCAATTTTATTGATCAACTCCGCCGATGATACCGGCTCATCATCAGCCGCCAGAAAAACATGTCCGGCAGCTGCGGGGTGTTCACAACAGGTCATAATAAGATCTGCCAGGTTATCCAACGCCACCAGACTGCGTTTATTATTGATGCCAGCAACGGGTAATGGGATACGTTTTCTAACCAGATTAATAAGACTTAAAAAGTTGGCCTTCACACCGGGGCCATAAACCAGCGTCGGACGGATGACAACGACCTCCAGACCGGTTTCCAGGCTTATTTCCTGTAAAGCCTTTTCAGCTTCCCATTTTGCAATGGCATAAGGGTCGGAGGGTAACGGTCGGTCTTGCGAGGTAAAAGGCAAAACCTGCGTGGCCTCACCATTGACCTTGATTGAGCTAATATAAACAAAGCGTTTTACACCAGCCTTGGCTGCCGCCTCAGCTAATGAACGAGTACCATCCAAATTAATCTTCCGAAACTCCACCAACGGATTATCGACTTGATCATTCATGATATGTACTCTTGCGGCAAGATGCACTATCACATCAATATCTTGCACAGCCTGGCTCCAGTCTGTGTGTGCATCAACTTCCCCCACCACAATCGAATCGGTTTGCACATCGACGCTGCTGCTGGCTCGCCGCACGGCTGCACGACATGAGTGTCCATTGTCCTGAAGCATAGCCAACAATCTGTTTCCAACAAAACCGGTCGCACCGGTAATTAATATTTTCGACATATGATCCTAGTCTTAATAATTGTACGAATCTTAATCGCACATGCTATCGTGTTCATGAGGGTGGTGCATCTCCCCATGTCACTGCTTATCGGCAAACCCGGAAGTCTGATCAAGTGTGGCAGTACAATCCCGTTTCATTATAGTCGACAGGCGCAATATAGAATTGGTCATGCCCCACAATCAACCCAAGGGCACGTCTAAAAATCCACTGAAGCAGCGTTGGCTGCGTTAAAAACAAGCTCAAAATGCTTATTTACTACGTGTAAACTGCGCTTTTTCGCTTGTTTTTGTCTCGCCATCATCAGCTTGATTGAATTTTTAGACATGCCCTCAAATACAAAACCAGTCCCAACCTGCCGCAACACACCAACAATCCCATTGACTGGCGGCCCTGATGCAAGCAAACATACACTAAGGCTAGAGAAAAATCGGCTGTCCCGCCTGCCACTAGTGCCATATGATGGCCCATGCGCCCCTCGAAGATCTGACAACCGCCAAACTCATGAGCCGACACTATTATAAATATAATGCGAAAGATGCCCCAATCTGGACAAAATTTACCCGCTGGCCCACCAGCGACTCAACAATCACCCTGCCATAAAGTAGGCCGCAATAGAAGGGGCATGCCAACACTCCCCCACAGAATCAAGGCCGACGTAAACTGGCTCACCGTTTTGACCAGAAATATGCCGATTTTGGAACAGCCCCAAAATTTCCTCATCCCATCAGCATTGAACACCTGCTGCGCCATTACCAGGAACCGTGATAGATATTGCCAAACTTAATGACCTCAGCAAATATGCTGTTTTATATAAAGAAACTATTTACAATAATTAACAAAACCGGCCACAATATTTTATTAAGGTGTGAGCTTATTATGTCGATAATCTGAAGTAGGTAAAATATTCGATTTTATCTTTTCATTTGGGGAAAACAATGCAGGATACTTATGTCGGTTCACAACCGATATACAATAAGGAACTGGCTATCTATGCCTATCAATTACTCTTTCGCAATAACGACGAAAACAATGCCTCATTTTCAGACGGTGACCAAGCCACTTCTGAAGTTATTCTAAACAGCCTGACCGATATCGGCCTTGATAAACTGGTCGGCAATCACAAGGCCTGTATTAATTTCACACGCAACTTTATTCTCGGTGAATACCCTATTCCTGCACTCAAAAGACAAATTATTATTGAAATACAGGCAGATGTCACATTAGATAACGAGATAATTGAGGCTCTGCATCAATTATCAGAAAAAGGCTATACCCTGGCCCTGCCAGCACCACTTTTTTTAAAATACTTTAATACCCCCTCTGAACATCTTTATATAGTTAAATTTGACACCACTAAATATAATCATGCCCAACTCGAATCAATGATAGAAGAATTACGCCTGGACAACGTACGTCTATTAGCAGAAAAAATTGAATCACAGCATGAATTCAATGTCTCGACCAAAATGGATTTTGATTACTATCAAGGTTATTTCTTCTGCCATCCCAGTATAATCAAAGGTCGAGGCATGCCGGCAAACAAGATTCAGCTGGTGCAGTTGCTGCAAAAATTACAGGACGACAACACTGACAGTAAAGAAATAGACCGCCTGGTCAGTTCGGATGTCAGCCTGAGTTTCCGACTATTACGTTATGCTAACTCCAGCATGTTCGGGCTGAACACACGCATTGAATCCATTCAACATGCCGTTACCTTGCTGGGTTGGAATGCCATCAGGATGATCACCACACTACTTGTTCTCTCCAGTATTGACGACAAACCCCCGGAGTTATTCCGCCAAGGTTTGATTCGTGCCAAATTATGCGAACATCTGACTAAATACAAACACCGAGTTGACAAGAATATGGCCTTCACCGCCGGACTGTTATCGATCATCGATGCCTTGCTGGATACACCCATGGATGAAATCCTCGCACAACTACCACTTAATAACAAACTGACCCAGGCCTTACTCAATCACGAAGGGGAGCTGGGTGAACTTCTGCATGACAGCATTGCCTATATTTATGGAAAACCTGAAGAAGCCAAAAAATTTGGGGTGGAGATCGTTATCCTGCGTGAAAGTTATCTCAAGGCTCTGGTATGGGCCAATGCAACGCTTCCGGCACTGCAGGAACATTAAGATCTCATACTGATTCTGCGCGCTTGCCACCAAAACAATGTATGGTACGGGTGCCAGCTGTAAATTCACCGGCATGCGGGACACCTTTAGGAATAAAATACTCATCCCCCTTATTCAATAAAATTATTTCATCGTTTAAAAACAAACTGTACTAACCTTGAAGCAGCACAAAGTATTCATCATAAGCATGCACATGCTGCTCTGACTTGCCATCACTAGTACAAATCCAGTAGGCCATTTGTTTGCCATCGACACTCTCATATAACCAACCGGTTACCCCTTTTGATTGAGACGTTGAGGCAATGGCATTAGCTGTGGATTTCATAAAATCAGGAAAATCATTCATAGTACACACCTTGTAATACTCTAAATTATTAACGATTTGGTTCATATTCCTCGTACTGAGGTACATCGCCGCAGATACTCTCCCAATTGGCCTTTGAGGTAACAAAAATATGGGCCTCTGGCCGTTCAGTAATATCAGATTCGATAGTTCCTAAACGAACTCTAACCTGATCGGGTCTGGAGACACTTTTACTGAGAATAGGCGACCCACAATATTTACAAAAATACTTGGTCTGCCCTGGTGTCGAGTCATAAGCGGTCAGATCATGCTCACCGGTCACAAGCGTAAAATTATCTGCATCGACAATACCATTAGAGGCAAAGGCACTGCCCTGTGCCTTACGGCATTGTGAACAGTGACAATAAATAATATTCCGAATCCCGTCTGATATCGTAAACCGAACAGCACCACATAAACAGCCACCTTTATACATTCTTATCTCCATTCATTTATACTGAAAAGATAGTGACAAAATATCATGACTATCCCATTAAAAATTAAATCCATTTCAAAATCTAAACCACTAAGAGCACAAAGTGTGTGTTACGACGACCTTTTGTATCTAATGTCCCTTTCAAATGCCACAAGCCTTTAATTAGCAGGGTGATAATAGTTAGTCTGAATGGTTAACCAAACATTAACGATATTTTTAGTTAATTAAAAAATTCACCATGACAACTTTTATCCCTCAAGTCGTTTCACTTATTAGTTAAACATAAGGGCCTGAAATTCTGTAGAGTCAAAAAATATTGATAACTTCCCATATCAGCATGTTCATTTTGTCTGCTTAATTAAACTGGCTTTATGCTTCTACTGAGTAACTTGTTTATATATAAAAACTAGTTCTGAAATTAATTAAAAAAGGCGGCCCGCAGGCCGCCTAATAAACGTGATCGCGTCAGAAGAATCACCTCATGCTGTTAAGAATTTTAACCATGCGTGGTCGCCACAGATAAATACCACTAACCAACAACATCAAGGGTAAAAGCGGGTCAAACGGTGCATTGGTTTTAACAGAACAACCACCACCTCCTCCTCCTCCAGCGGCAGGTGCAGGTGCACCGTCGTCGATATCTGTGACATTTACGGTAACGGTACCGGTTTCATTCAATGAGCCATCACTAGCGCTAACGGTGAGGGTGTAACTTTGCGTGGTTTCATAATCCAGGGCCTGGACCACGGTAACCTGTCCTGTTGTGGCATCCATTGCAAACCGACCATCCGTGTTACCCGCACTAATACCATAGCTTAGAGCCTCCTCTTCCGGATCTGTCGCAATGACCGTAGTAACCAGGGTGCCAATGCTCACATTTTCCGCGAGGTCAAAACTGCCGATCCCGGCAGTAAAGGAGGGAGGATAATGAACATTTACGGTGACAACACCTACTCCACTCAATAAACCATCACTGGCACTAACGGTGAGGACATAACTTTGCGCAACACCAGAATCCAGGGCCTGGGCCACGGTGATCTGCCCTGTTGTGGCATGCATCGCAAACAGTTCAGCCGTGTTGCCGTCGGTAATGACGTAGTCTAACGCCTGCCCTTCCGGGTCTATCGCAAAGACGGTGGTGACCAGGGCGTCAATATCCGCATTCTGGGAAAGAGCAAAATTACCGACCCCGGAAATAAATAAGGGAGGCTCCTCAATATTCGTGACATTTACTGTGACAGTATCGGTTTCACTCAATGAACCGTCACTGGCTCGGACGGTGAGGATATAATTTTTTATATCTTCAAAATCCAGGGCCTGGGCCACAGTAATCTGGCCTGTCACTGCATCTATCGCAAACGGGCCAACCGTATTGCTGCCATTGCTAAAGTCGTAGCTTGGCGTCATCCCATCCGGGTCTGTCGCAACAACGGTGGTGATCTCCGTGCCGAGGCTCACATTTTCCGCCACATTTTTCGCAGGGCCAAAAAGGTCGGTCCCTGAAATAAATAAAGGAGAATAGTTAACATCCGTGACATTTACTGTGACAGTAGCGGTTTCACTCAAGTCACCATCACTGGCACGGACGGTGAGGGTGTAACCTTGCATGACACCATAATCCAGGGCCTGGGCCACGGTGATCTGGCCTGTCGTAGCATCTATCGCAAACCGGCCAGCCGCATTGCCGCCAACAATCTCATAGGTTAGCGTCGCCCCTTCCGGGTCTGTCGCAACGACGGTGGTAACCGCCGTGCCTGTGCCCACATCTTCCGCAACAACAAAACTGCCAATCCCGGAAGTGAAGAAGGGGGGAACATTGGTATGATTAGCGGCTCGAATGTCGCCATTGTCGGCCCGCGCAGCAAACCGACGCCATGGCCCATGCAGAGGATTGACGGGTGGGATACCGCTGACCAATATCGATTCATCGGCATACAGCACTCTGGCCCGCCAGTTGTATAAACCTTCAACACCGGTGGAAAGGGTTTGGCTTAGCACAACACCCGATGCCCCACTAGCCAATACCCAGTTTATCGGGGTGTCCGTCTGGCAACTAACATCATCAAATGCAACGCCGGAGGGGCAGTATTCCACCTGCATTTTGACCGCACCACGAGCCGTTGGGTGGGTAGCATTCATGGCAACGGTAAACTGTCCTGCCGCGTAACTCAGCCCCCAGGTTTGCACCGGGGTAATGGGGCTGTCCTGCTGATATTGTCTGGCCTGTACCAGCCGACCAAGGCTGTTACCATAATAGACAAAGGCCGCCCCTTCATCGGCTTCACCATTGTCATAAAGAGAAGCCCCGGCGATGACATCACTGTAACCATCGCCGTTCACATCCCCGGCACCGGCCACGCTGATGCCAAAGTTAGCAAAGGCCTGATTGGCTTCCAGCAATGTACTGACGGTACTATCAACACCGCCTGCCCTGCCATAGTAGACAAAGGCCGCCCCTTCATCGGTCTCAAGATTAGTATAAAGATTAGCCCCGACGACGACATCGCTGTAACCATCGCCGTTCACATCCCCGGCTCCGGCTACACTCCAGCCTAGATGGGCACCCTCCTGGTTGCCTTCCAGCTGTGTGCTGGCGGCAGGATTAATACCGCTGACCGCGGCACCATGGTAGACAAAGGCCGCCCCTTCAGAGGCCTCGCCATTGCTATAGTAGCGCGCTCCAACGATAACATCACTGTAACCATCGCCGTCCACATCCCCGGCACCGGACACACTGATGCCAAAATTGGCAGAGGCCTGGTTGGATTCTAGCTGTGTGCTAATGGTCGTGCTAACACCGCCAACCCCACCGTGGTAGACAAAGGCTGCCCCTTCATTGGTTTCACCATTATCATAAAAAGAAGCCCCGACAATGACATCACTGTAACCATCACCGTTTACATCCCCGGCTCCGGCCACACTGTGGCCAAACAATGCAGTCCCCTGATTGACCTCCAACAGCGTATTCACGGTGGCACGGAGGCCACCCAGTCCGCCGTGGTAAACAAAGGCCGCGCCTTCATAGGCCTCTCCGTTGTCATACGCATAAGCACCAACAATGACATCGCTGTAACCATCGCCGTTCACATCCCCGGCACCGGCCACACTGATACCAAAATTAGCAAAGGCCTGGTTCGATTCTAGCTGTGCGCTAATGGTCGTGCTAACACCGCCAGCCCCGCCATGGTAAACAAAGGCAGCCCCTTCTTTGGCCTGATCATTATCATAAAAAGGTGCCCCAACAATGACATCACTGTAACCATCGCCGTTCACGTCCCCGGCCCCGGACACACTGCTGCCAAATTTCGCACGGCCCTGATTGGCCTCCAGCAATGTACTGGCGGTCATGCTGAGGCCACTGGCCCCACCGTGGTAGACAAAGGCCACCCCTTCACCGTCCTGACCATTATCATATTCATGTGCCCCGACGATAACATCGCTGTAACCATCGCCGTTCACATCCCCGGCCCCGGACACACTGATACCAAAATTGGCAGAGGCCTGGTTGGCCTCCAGCAATGTACTGGCGGTGAGACTAGTACCACTGGCCCCACCGTGGTAAACAAAGGCTGCCCCTTCATCAGTCTCAATAACATCACTCTCATAAAGAGAAGCCCCGACGATGACATCACTGTAACCATCGCCGTTCACATCCCCGGCTCCGGCCACACTAATGCCAAAATTGGCATTGGCCAGGTTGGATTCTAGCTGTGCGCTAATGGTCGTGCTAACACCGCCAGCCCCGCCGTGGTAAACAAAGGCCGCCCCTTCATCAGTCTCACTAACATCACTCTCATAAAGAGAAGCCCCAACAATGACATCACTGTAACCATCGCCGTTCACATCCCCGGCACCGGACACACTGATGCCAAAATTGGCAGAGGCTAGGTTGGATTCTAGCTGTGTGCCAATGGTCGTGCTAACACCACCAGCCCCACCGTGATAGACAAAGGCCGCCCCTTCATCGGCTTCACCATTGTCATAAAGAGAAGCCCCGACGATAACATCACTATACCCATCACCGTTCACATCCCCGGCTCCGACCACACTGATGCCAAAATTGGCAGAGGCCTGGTTGGATTCTAGCTGTGTGCTGGCGGCAGGATTAATACCACTGACCGCGGCGCCATAATAGACAAAGGCCGCCCCTTCATTGGCTTCACCATTGCTATAAAGAGAAGCCCCAACGATAACATCACTGTGACCATCGTCATTCACATCCCCGGCTCCGGACACACTGATGCCAAAATTGGCATTGGCCAGGTCAGCCTCCAGCAGTGTACTGACGGCACTATCAACACCGCCTACACCACCATAGTAGACAAAGGCCGCCCCTTCATCGGGCTGACCATTGTCATAAAGAGAAGCCCCGACGATGACATCACTGTAACCATCGCCGTTCACATCCCCTGCCCCGGACACACTGATGCCAAAATTGGCAGAGATCTGGTTGGATTCTAGCTGTGTGCTGACGGCACTATCAACACCGCCTACGCCACCATAGTAGACAAAGGCCGCCCCTTCTTCGGCTTCACCATTGCCATAAAGAGAAGCCCCGACGATAACATCACTATATCCATCACCGTTCACATCCCCGACACCGGCCACACTGATGCCAAAATTGGCAGAGGCCTGGTTGGATTCTAGCTGTGTGAAGATACCGCTGATACCACTGATCCCGCCGTGGTAGACAAAGGCCGCCCCTTCATCGGGCTGACCATTGTCATAAAGAGAAGCCCCGACAATGACATCACTATACCCATCACCGTTCACATCCCCGGCCCCGGCCACACTGATGCCCAGATTGGCGTTTTCCTGGTTGGATTCTAACATTCCATCCCCAACCCCGGTTAGCAACGGGTCAACGGTCAAGGGCCAACTAGCCTGGTGATCATTTATGCTGAGCAGGATGTAATTATTCTTAACACCCATATGCGCCTCAACGGTTTGACCCTCTGCATCGATGACCTTTAAGGCCTTATAATCGAGTATTCGACCCGTATCAGTTTTTAATTGGATGACATCATTTGAAGCGGTCCTGGCCTGGGCTCCCCGCAGTGCAATCGCAAGTTTCAGTTGTCCTTTACCCTGAGGGCGTTGATGCAGGGTAAAACCATGCTCAAGCCCCTTGGCGCTGTTGTCATACCACTCACTGATGATATCTCCATCATAGACGTAGGTTACCCTGTTGCCTTGATGTTGTGGCTTGCTGGGTTTGATCTGTTGCACTGCTTCACCCCGGCCATAACTCGACAGTTGCATACCTAGCAACAAGGGCTCACCCTTGGCTGTGCGGTCATGCACCTGAATCCCCTGTTCGGTGTAATAAATACGCAGGTTATGCGCCCGGTTCGGGCTTTGCAGCCCCGTGCCATTGTGACTCGCCTGATATTCACGTTCGGCCAGTTCTTTTTGTGCCTTGCTCAACCAGCTACCGTCCGCATCCACTACAGGCGTTGCCGGCAGTGTTGGTGCAAGTGCCATACCAATATTGGGGGAGCGTTTAATCTTTTCGTCGATCACCGGCCTGTCTGTTATCGACTCAGAGGCATAGACCGGTTGCAGGCCAATAATCAGCAACGCCAGGGGGAAAAATAAAGACAACAACAGCCTGTCAAACCATGACCACTGACAATGACTGAAATCCCGGGGTGCGTTGAATAATGACTGATGCATGACAATCTCCATATTATGATAGATAATTTTTTGCCATGGTAACAAAAAAATGCTTACCATGAGAAGAACCAAAACCAAACGAAGTTACAAATAACCGACATATTCGAGCAAAAATGAATATGGCAGATTTTAACTCGAAGTACATAACCACCGAAACTGCAGTTACAGCCGGTGTTCCGCCATTAATTCTACGAATATTTTATTACGAATATTCTTTCTTTGTCGTCATAGCGCTTGCTAATGACAGCAACTATCTTATTGGCCGAAATTTTTTTAAGCTCGTATTTTTTGGCCCGTGTTGCCGTAAGAGATCGCGGATATTTTCATTCAAGCCATGCTGCCATGCGTCATATAAATCTGCATAATATACCGGTGCATCTAATGCTTCTGTCATTATCTCATGCGTAAACAAATTCTTTACCATTATCCGAGTCGATAGTGAGTGCGACATATTCATACCGCTTAAGCAGATCCATAATGACCACTGTAACCATCTTCGTTAAATTGTCATTGCACCATTTTGATAAGGTGAAGCTCATCTCTCTTACTACAATGGTCACTAAAGCACCACTATGCTTCTTTCCACGATAACCAGCTCAATCTCCCCATCACCTAAACATCCTCTCTCATCAATAATTGCGGGACATTCATCAATGCTGATGCCGTTCTTTAATATTATCCATTGCCACGACCTGCCATTTTCTTACTTCGTGCTTGATATGCCTTACCTCAACAGCGCAAAAACAATATAACTATCCCCTGGTATGGCATCTACACAGGTAAACAAAATCATGCGTGACATACTGAGTTACTCCATTAAAATTCAGCACATCTAAATATCCTGACAAGACATCACTCCCGCCATTGCTTGCTGGTTAAGAAATATCACGCATTGCCACAAACAATATTATGTACCGCCATATCCGACAACTCACACATAATAAGCCTCATATTAATCGATACGGCTTGTATAATGTTGTTCAAGCAGAGGACGATTGCCTCCATAATCAGCCTTAATGATAAATCGATCACTGAATTTTTTAAACACCTCTCAATAATCGATTTTCACCGTATCCAGAATACAGGGGGATGGGTGTTGACCTAATAGAGCAAAAATATTTTCGACTAAATACGCCAGTTAAACGTTCGAAATGAAGATTCGCATGACCCGTCAACCATTGCATGACAAAGAGGGATTCATATCGACAAATGACAACACACGCTTGTCAAAAAATAATTGAGTGCGGGCCTTTTACTTTTACCGAACAGGGGCAGGAGAGGGAACAAGATTATCCAGTAACAGAGAAATGCTATTGCCTCCACATACCACAGCAAATGTAAGACCGAAGAGGTATTAAGAACAGTATATGCATTTTATTTTTGATCATGTTATGTTCTTTGTTCACTAATGACATTAGCACATTAGTTCAAAGAAAATATGGAAAAACCCTTTCCCTCCACCATTACTCTATTTTCAGATTCAAGTGAATTAATTTAACTATCAAGCCTTGTGGTATATCCGTGACAATCATAATTTTATTCCATCATACTGAATACCAGCAGCAAGATCATCCCCTTTGTTCACGGCACAGAGCACACAATGTCCCAACAACATGCAATCCATCAAGTGCATTCCACGAGCATGGGTGATCTCAATACCGGTCTATAAAGCCAATATCGCCCGAGGATAATCAGCCGCCAGCATCTGCGACCAGCCCTCAACCAGATACCGGAAGGAGGCAAGAACCATATCACCTTCATCCACTTGATACCACAGCAACGAAAAATGCCGACTTAATAAATAACTGCTGGCCAGTATAGTCTTACCCGATCCTGCGGGAGCACTGATCCATACGGCCTTATGTTGCCTGGCCTGATCCAGATCAATAAAAAGGCGTTCTCTTGCTAAATAATTTTCTGATCGAGGCAAAGAAATCTTGGCCAAAGGAGATTTTATATTGTGATGAGACATCGAATAATTCCAGCAATCATGTATTCTTTTTTACTGCCCGTATTTTCTTACACAAACACCACGGGCAAGCACTATTTAACATCATGGCAGCTACACCCCTTCACAGCAAGAACGTGATTTTTTTTGCCCTAAAAACAATAATGTTCCCAACTCACTTTATTCTTAAGGGCCAATCTAAAAACTCAATCAAGAAGATGAAAGTTTGATTTATACGCAGCCAACACAGCTTCAGTGGGTTTTTAGAGGTGACCTTGAATTAAAAAAGCCCCGCCATGACTGACGAGACTTTTTATTCCGCTTAAATTAAACAATGAAAAAAAACACAGGACAGGCTTGCATCTTGCCTCTCACCATAGTCACAAGAATGCAACATCAGCCACATCCACGGCATGCTATTCAAACAATTCCAGAGTGCAACTCACCCAGTCGTATTAACCTGGCTCCACACTCGCCATCACGACTATTGGCTGACCAAACCACGATAACGAATTTACCCTCGACGGCGACGCAGGAGATAAAACAACCCCAGACTCAGCATTACAGGTAACGTGGGATCAAACACCGCGTGTTGGTTAAGTGTACAACCGCCTCCACCTCCAGAGCCCAACTGATCCTCCGGGGTATCAATTACATTCGTAATGGCAATCGTTACCACGCCCTCATCACTGAGTGCTCCATCATTAGCACTGACTGTCAGGCTGTAGTGTTTAATGCTTTCATAATCCAGCCCGGTGGCCACCGTGATAACGCCTGTGCCACTATCAATGGCAAAATGCCCGGCACTATTACCCAGAGTGATACTATAAACAGGTAATGTGCCATCCACATCCGAGGCCACTATCGTGGCGACCGCCGTGCCCACAGCAACACCCTCAGCCAGGCTATAACCACCCGTACCAGTCTCAATCACCGGGGCATCATTCAAAAAGTTGGTCAGGCGAATATCGGCATTATTGGCATGGGCCGCCAGCCGACGCCAGGGGCTATGGGCAGGATTGGCCGGCGAGACGATACCGGCTTTAAGCACCCCCTCACGGGCTATCAGTATGCGCGCCCGCCATTGATAAAGCCCTTCGACTTGCTTGCTGATCGTCTGTGACAAGCTGCTACCCGCATCACCATATACCAGTCTCCAGGCTTCCTGAGTGTCCAGAATGCAACTCGCATCCCCAAAGGGCACAGCATTGGGGCAACTTTCCACCTGTAGCTTGACCGCCCCCCGACCCAGAGGGTGAGTAGCATGCAGACTCACGGTAAACTGCCCGGCAGCATAACTCCCGCCTAACAAGGCAACAGGGGCAATCGTCGTATTCTGCCGATATTGCCGTGCCTGAACCAGGCGACCATCACTGTTTCCGTGGTAGATGAAGGCCGCCCCTTCATTGTCCTCACCATTGTCATAGCGATCAGCGCCCACAATCACATCGCTGTAACCATCGCCGTTCACATCCCCTGCACTGGCCACGCTATTTCCAAAAGAAGCATAAACCTGATTAGACTCCAGTTGGACACTGGCGATCATGGCCAGCCCACCGGCACTGCCGTGGTAGACAAAGGCCGCCCCTCCATGACTATAACCAAGCGCCCCCACAATCACATCGCTATAACCATCGCCATTTACATCCCCGGCACTGGCCACGCTACTGCCAAACAAAGCACCGGCCTGGTTGGACGCCAGTTGGGTACTCACCGTCATGGCCAGCCCTCCAGCACTGCCGTGATAGACAAAGGCCGCCCCTTCACTGCCCTCGCCATTCCCATAGTATCTAGCCCCCACCACCACATCGCTATAACCATCGCCGTTCACATCCCCGGCACTGGCCACGCTAACGCCAAACTCAGCATAGGGCTGGTTGGACTCCAGTTTAGTACTAGCCGTCGTGGCCAACCCACCGGCACCGCCGTGGTAAACAAAGGCCTTTTCATAGGCCTCGCCGCCAGCTCCCACCACCACATCGCTGTAGCTATCGCCATTCACATCCCCGGCACTGGCCACGCTCCAACCAAAATTGGCATAGGCCTGGTTAGACTCCAATTGGGCGCTCATGGTCGTGGCCAGCCCACTGGCACTGCCGTGATAAATAAAGGCCGCCCCTTCAGCAGCCTGGCCATTACTATAGGCATTAGCCCCCACAATCACATCGCTGTAGCCATCGCCGTTCACATCCCCGGCACTGGCCACACTAAAGCCAAGCACAGCACCAGCCTGATTGGACTCCAGTTGGACACTGGCGGTCATGGCCACCCCCCCGGCACCACCGTAGTAGACAAAGGCGGCCCCTTCATCAGTCTCGTCATTGTCATAGCGGAAAGCTCCCACAATCACATCGCTATAACCATCGCCGTTCACGTCTCCGGCACTGGCCACGCTACGGCCAAAATAAGCATCAATCTGATTAGACTCCAGTTGGACACTAGCGATCGTGGCCAGCCCACTGGCACCACCGTGATAGACAAAGGCCGCCCCTTCATTGGACTCACCATTGTCATAGCCAGAAGCCCCCACCACCACATCGCTATAACCATCGCCGTTTACATCACCGGCACTGGCCACGCTAGCGCCAAAAGAAGCGTCGACCCGATTAGACTCCAGTTGAGTACTCGCCGTCATGACCAGCCCACCGGCACCACCGTGGTAGACAAAGGCAGCTCCACCCTCGCCATAGAAATAAGCCCCCACCACCACATCACTATAACCATCGCCATTTACATCACCGGCACTGGCTACGCTAGTGCCAAAAGAAGCGCCGACCTGATTAGACTCCAGTTGGACACTAGCGGTTATGGCCAGCCCACCGGCACCACCATGATAGATAAAGGCCGCCCCTTCATTGTCCTCGCCATTAGCATAGCCAAAAGACCCCACGATCACATCACTATAACCATCGCCGTTCACATCACCGGCACTGGCCACACTAAAGCCAAAATAGGCATTGGTCAGGTTGGACTCCAGTTGGACACTCGCCGTCGTGGGCAGCCCACCGGTACTGCCGTGGTAGACAAAGGCCGCCCCTTCATTGGTCGCGCCATTGTCATAGAGACGAGCCCCCACCACCACATCGCTATAACCATCGCCGTTCACATCACCGGCACTGGCCACGCTAATGCCAAACTCAGCGCTGGCCTGGTTACTTTCCAGAAGCGTGTCAGTGCTAGAAGTCAACAAGGGGTCGACCAATAAGGGCCATTCGGCCTCATCATCATTGATCGTCAGTTTAATTTGCTTGCCCTGTCCACTCATACGGGCTGGTACAGGTTTGCCCCTGGCATCAAACACTTTGAGGGCGTCATACTGAAGTTGGCGGCCCGTGGCCGTGGTCAGGCGGATAGACCCGGCATCCCCGCCACTGGTTGTCGCCCCGTCCAGGCGGATCACCAGTTGCACCTCACCCTTGCCCCTGAGTTTATTATGCAAGAGGAAACCGTGTTCCAAGCCTTTGGCACCATTGTCATACCATTCGGTAATCGAAGAGTTATAGCGATATTCGATTTGCCTGTCCTTTTGGACCGGCTGCGTAGGATTAATAGTCTTGAGCTGTTTTTCCCGGCCATAGTGACTGAGGCGCATATTTAACAACAGAGGCTCGTCTTTAGTTGTACGGTCATGCACCTGAATACCCTGCTCGGTATAATAAATCCGCAGATTGTGCGCCCGGTTGGGGCTTTGTAGGCCTTTGTGGTTAATGCTAGGTAGATATTCTTTTTCAGCAAGGTCTTTTTTGACCTTCGCCAGCCAGTTGTTATCTGTATCCGTAGTAGCAATACTTTGCGGTGCCTTGTCTGCCACAGTCACCTGAACCGCCGCCTGAACAGACGCCATCACGCTCATTAAAAATACAACAGAGAAAATAACGCACCAAATTCTATTTGCAATCCTACACATCTTTGTACTCTCCTTTCGGTTTATCCTTAAATAATTGTTATCTTATCGATATAACAATCCGCATCTCAAAAATAGGGGTAACATGTTTTACAGCATCATGCTGGGCGACATTAATCCAACATCATCCTTCGGCTTTAAAACCCACCAAAGACACGCTGTTTGGGTATGGCTTGCTCAGCTTCGGCCTGAACTTCAGCTTGAGGTTTTACGGGCGTGTCCCTGCTTTGGCTTTGCTGTTTTTCCTTTGCGGCCAGTTGTTTATTTTTCAATTCAAATATTGTCTGCTGTGTTGCTGCGAGTTGAGGGTGTTGTGGAGAAATGCGGCTTGCACTTTGCACATAGGCTTCGGCAGTATCAAACTTATGTTTTTCAGCCTTGCTCACCGCAAGCGCAAGATATTTTTCAGCGACACGATTTATACCCTTCATGGCAGCTTTATTGTTGACATCAATTTCCAGTATTTTTTGAAAAGAACCGTAAGCATCTTTTAATCTGTTTTTCGATAAAAGAGACTCTGCACTGACAACAAGGCGACTAATATTTTGTTCCATTTTGTGTATTTTTTTTGTCTTTTCACGCATAACCAGGGCAAGTCTTTCTTTTTCCGTCGCCATCCATTCACGCTCTGCATTTTCAGCAACCATCCGTTCACGGCTTTCACGTTCTTCATGTTCAGCCGCGATCCGTTCACGTTCAGCATTTTCCTTTATGATGGCAGCTTGTCTATCTCGCTCAATTTCAAGGCGTCTTAACTCAACCTGTCGCTCATTTTTATTGTTGTCTTCCGCAACGATTAACGGCGAGGCCTTATCCGTCAAATAGCTAAACAAAATCACACTGGCAGTAGACATAAACATGAATGCCACAATGGCAAAAACGTATTTTTGCTCGAATAGACCTTTAAACACATGTCCCTTTTGTAGCCACAGTGCTTTAAATGCACGTTTTTTTTTCGGGGACAACCAGGTTCTTTCACTGACATACACCTCACTAGAGTTTTTAGGCGGCATGATGATGGTGGCAAACTCAGGGGTAACGCGTAATTCTATGCGCTCGATATCTTTAATAATATCAGCAGCGCATGGATAACGTTCATGGGCATTTTTGGCCAGCAAGTTATTCAACAGAGGCTGAAAAATTTTAAGTTTTTCCGTCAATTTCGGGATGGGATCATTCACATGTTTATACATGATCGCCACAATAGAATCGGCACGATAAGGCACTACCCCGGTGAGCATTTCATAAAAAACAATACCCAGACTATAGATGTCTGAATTGGGTTTTATCTCAATCCCCTGAGCTTGCTCGGGACTCATATAGTGGGGCGTGCCAATAATCGTCCCTACTTCGGTCATCCGGGTCTCCGAATGTTCCGCGCGAGCCACACCGAAGTCGGTAATAACAGGGGAACCACCTTCCCTGAAAAGAATATTTTCAGGCTTGATATCCCGATGGATAAAGCCCTTGTCATGAGCAAACTTTAGCCCCATCGACATCTGCTTTAAAATAGATAACGCCTTACTTGGCTCAATACCCGCCTTTATTTTATCCCCCAGTGATTCACCGGGCAGATACTCCATGGCAATGTAGTGATAGCCCTTATTCACATTAACATCAAAGATGGTGATAATGTTTGGGTGGCTCATCCTGGCAACAATTCGCGCTTCCCGTAGAAAACGATCACTAAAAGCGGGATCAGCAGATAAATTGGGGTACATCAGTTTGATGGCTACATGCCTGTCCAACCCTTCATGCAAGGCGAGATAAACACGGGCCATGCCTCCACGGCCCAATTCACGCAGAAGTTTGTAACCAGGCAATTCAATCATAATCCATCTTCTTTGTTCTTCTTCATAGTCAAAAAACACTTATTCCCAACGTATGACGATACTCATCATTCAATATCTAACGGATACCGGTTCACACTCATAGGCATCTCTAAAAATTCAGATAATAAGCCGCTTCTATGCCTAAAATAGATTCATCAACATCCCCGACTGCGCTGAAATCAGTGAAACCATAATATTGATAAAAACTCCGCGCACGCAAACCTGAAGTTTGACTAAGCGGATGGTTATAGCTTGCAGAAAAACTCAAGCCCATAGCATCGCCAGAATCATTTAAAGTGCTGGTGTTATAAATATCACCAGTCATAAAGGCTAATGCACCACTGAATGATATTGATGAGCCATTATCCAGGCCAATAGCCTTACTGGCACCACCAAAAGGTCCATAAGCCTCAAATGTAAGCCGATACCCTGGGTTATTGTCCCGATAAAATACAGATTTTCCAGACTTATAGCCCCCAAACACAGACCAGCCATTATCCAACAGATAGCCTGCCGTCAAGGCCATGTCAGACCGCTCAAAATCCCCTTCAAAATCCGGCCAGTCATGTGTCGCGCCTAAACCCTGGCTAAAGGAACCATCTACATACATGTTCCCGGTCGCATAAGTGACTCCAACCCCCGCGACCAGATATAGACTCGTGGCATCAGGCCCGGTTGAACCTTCACCCACCATCGTCAAGTCATAGGATGAATACCCCACGGAGGCTCGGGCACGAAGCAAGTCATCACCTTCGGCCAATGCCTGCGACCCCAAAAACAAAAAACCACTGACGGTCAAAATAGTCCTAAATAAATTCTTTCTCATAATAAACTCCCAAACACAGTTCAAACTATCTCAACTTAATTTTTTATGCGCGACAAAACCACCACCATACTCAGCAAATAAATCCTTAGACCATCGATACCAAAGCACTAGACACTACAACCAAACACCCAGCAGACGGTTCAAGATAACCACAATAACACAAGTAATACCGTATCCCGATCACAGCTTACTTGAGCATCCGGAGATACCCTTACTCGCCCCTTTTATGTAATATGAATTCGTGATTATTTTTTGAATATACGCGAAGCTCCCTGTGATAAGCAAAATTGGTACCGCACCCAGAATAATACATCCGCCATAAAAAAGCCCCACCATAAATGGCAGGGCTTTTTATATCGCTTGAAAAAAAGCGTTAAGGTTTTGGGGCTGCTTACATCATGCCGCCCATGCCGCCCATGCCACCCATACCACCCATACCACCCATATCAGGGGCACCACCAGCACCACCTTCATCAGGGATATCAGCAACCATGGCTTCTGTGGTGATCATCAGACCAGCAACGGAGGCTGCGTTCTGTAGTGCAGTACGCGTTACCTTGGTTGGGTCGAGAATACCAAGGGCAATCATGTCACCATATTCACCAGTAGCGGCGTTATAACCAAAGTTACCTTTACCTTCAGAAACCTTGTTGACCACAACTGAAGGCTCGTCACCGGCATTGGCTACGATCTGACGCAGAGGTTCTTCCATCGCACGACGCGCAATGCTAATACCAACATCTTGATCGTGATTGTCACCTTTCAGATTCTTAACGGCCGCCAGGGCACGAATCAAGGCAACACCACCACCCGGTACCACGCCTTCTTCAACGGCAGCACGAGTAGCATGCAGCGCATCTTCAACGCGGGCTTTCTTTTCTTTCATTTCAACTTCAGTCGCCGCGCCAACCTTGATGACAGCAACACCGCCAGCCAGTTTAGCAACACGTTCTTGCAGTTTTTCTTTATCGTAATCAGAAGAAGCTTCTTCGATTTGAGCACGAACCAGATTAACCCGATCTTCGATTTCTTTAGGCTTACCAGCACCATCAATGACCGTGGTTTCTTCTTTAGTGATCTGGATTTTTTTGGCGGTACCCAGGTCATCCAGAGTAGCCTTTTCAAGAGACAGCCCCACTTCTTCAGAGATCACAGTCGCGCCAGTCAGGATAGCGAGATCTTGCAACATGGCCTTACGACGGTCACCAAAACCAGGCGCCTTAACAGCCGCCACTTTAACGATACCACGGATGTTATTCACAACCAGTGTCGCCAGTGCTTCACCTTCTACGTCTTCAGCAACAATCAGTAGTGGCTTACCCGATTTGGCAACGCCTTCCAGAATGGGCAGCAATTCACGGATGTTGCTGACTTTTTTGTCATATAACAGCACATAGGGAGCTTCCAGTTCAGCACTCATGCTGGCCTGGTTGTTAACAAAGTAAGGAGACAGGTAACCACGGTCAAACTGCATACCTTCAACCACATCCAGTTCATTCTCCAGACCGGTGCCTTCTTCAACTGTGATAACACCTTCTTTACCGACTTTGCCCATGGCTTCAGCAATGATGTTGCCGATATTTTCGTCAGTGTTAGCAGAGATAGTACCAACCTGAGCAATCGCTTTGTCATCAGTACAAGGCTTGGACATTTTTTTCAGTTCTTCAACAGTGGCAATAACCGCTTTATCAATACCACGTTTCAGATCCATCGGGTTCATGCCAGCAGCAACCGCTTTCATACCTTCAATCACAACAGATTGAGCCAGTACCGTTGCAGTAGTCGTACCGTCACCGGCGATATCAGATGTATGGCTAGAAACTTCCTTCACCATCTGTGCGCCCATGTTTTCAAACTTGTCTTTCAGTTCAATTTCTTTGGCTACAGACACACCATCTTTAGTGATGGTTGGAGCACCAAAGCTCTTATCCAGAACAACGTTGCGGCCTTTAGGACCGAGGGTAACTTTAACGGCATTGGCCAGAATGTTCACACCTGCAAGCATGCGCAGACGGGCATCGGTACCAAAATTGACTTCTTTTGCACTCATTAATCTATTCCTCTTAAAATCTTATGCGTTAATAGTGTTGAATATTCTGTAGCTTATTCAACAATACCCATGATGTCTTCTTCGCGCATGACCAGCAGTTCTTCGCCGTCAACCTTTACTTCAGTACCAGAATATTTACCGAACAGAATCTTGTCGCCAGCCTTCACATCAAGGGCACGCAGGTCACCAGAATCAGTGATCTTGCCATTACCCACAGCAATAACTTCACCCTGCATGGGTTTTTCAGTTGCTGTATCAGGAATCACAATACCACCAGCACTGGTGCGCTCTTCTTCCATACGACGAACAATCACACGATCATGCAATGGACGGATTTTCATACTTTCCTCTCCTCAAAAAGTCAATAAATTCATATATTAAGCCAGTCAATCGAACTGGTCTGTTAGTCAAATTCGAGCACGCTTTTAGCACTCAACTTCGATGAGTGCTAATAATAGCGGGCAAGTTTCACCTGTCAAGAGATAAGGACAAGATTTAGAATTTCAATGCCAGACCGACAATTATATCTGGCAGTTTTGCTATCTATGCGATAACCGAGTACTGCTCAGGGCATTAAATACCGCGATAGCGGTGTCAGCGCCACCTGGATGGCACCTTGCCCTCATGTATCCCATATACACGGCGGTTCTAGGATTCTGACTCCATGCTTCATCCAACCTCCTGCTCTGCCCTCCATGGAAGGCGGAAATGCAAAAGGATGGTATGGAACAATCCTTACCATGCAGTCGTCCCCGCAGTGCTTCCTTGCTTTCACGAAAAAGTCACTATTTATAGAAACGCCCTCAAACAAATATTGACTCTTGACCGCATAGCGTTAAGTACCCAATAGGGTGTTCAAGGTCGAGATAATGAATGACGATAGTTATAGAAGGTAAGAATAATATAGCCCTTATCGATTCAGGAGTGGCTAATCAAACTAGCCACCACGAATAGTGAACTGGCTGTTAAAATAGTGATACCAACACCAAATATCCCTTATGCCGATCCGGACAATGGGCAAGTATTACGTTGGAAATTCGTAAAAATAACGAAAATTTTGATATCGCAGAGATATCAATCTCGTTTTGGCAATATCTTAATTATTTACAAAAACATTCAGATCAAAAATGCGAGTGGATACATAAACGGTTTAATATTGAAGCGGCATTTTTTCCGGCGTTTATTCAATAAATACTAAAAATTTCATAAGACAAGCGAAATGCCTGTGTTTTCACAAAAAGCGTCGGGACAGAGCAAGCAGAAAACCATGCGAATAACACGGCATATGTGGCCGATGGTGAGACCCAGCAGAGATAATCCCACATTTATCATACAAGTATAAACTAAAATATTTACCGGGAACTAATCATCCCGGCGTTCAAACTCACCTTCAATGGCATCCTGGCTCTGGGAAGGAGGTCGACGACCCTTTCCACCCTGGCCAAAACCACCCGTGAGGCCACGCTGTAGCACCGCAATAGCCAATTTCTGGCGAAGAGCAGGAATCAGGCACAGAAACCCAACCGCATCTGTGAAAAAACCGGGGGTCAGTAACAACGCACCAGCAAACAATAATATGGCAGCCTCGATCATCGCGATCGCCGGTAATTCACCTCGCGAAGTGCTTTCCTGCAGGCGGCGAATGGTATTGATGCCCTGCATGCGTAACAGGCTGGCGCCAATCACAGCCGTCAGCACCACTACAAATACGGTCCACAGGGCACCTATCAGGCTACCAACCTTGAGCAACAGGAATATTTCCAATAGGGGAACGCTTAGAAACAGGATAACGAGTATTCGAAACATGGTACCGGCCTTTAGCTTGAACTGTGCTTTAAAATGATTGGAATCGTCATTATACCTTTTGCCCTGTGCACCGCTATGCTTTATCTTTAGTGTGCATGCAAAATGAACCGCAACATATAATAGTCCTGTGTACCTGCCCGGACAATCATACAGCCACAGTGATCGCCGATAAACTGGTGGCAGAAGGCTGTGCCGCCTGTGTGAATATTGTGCCTGGGGTGGTGTCAGTCTATCAGTGGAAGAACAGGATTGAGCACAATAAGGAGTTGTTGCTGATTATCAAGACCCGGCAAGACTGCTACCCGGCACTGGAAGCCACGATTCAGGCGCTACACCCATACGAACTTCCCGAGATTATTGCGGTCTCTATCGAACGCGGTTTGCATGAATATCTCAAGTGGATTGACCAATCTGTAGGAAAATAATATGCCCCAGATCCAGAAAATAATAAATATCTTACTGCTGCCCATTTTGCTTGGCTGGACGACCATTAGCCAGGCCCAGGACGAGCCTCTGATGCCCGATGATGCGTTTGCCTTCAGTGCCAAAGTCATTGATGCCAATACCGTGCGGGCTGAGTGGAATGTTGCGGACAAATACTACCTTTTCCGCGATAAGATTAGCTTCTCAACCGATACCCCTGAAATCAGCCTGGGGCAAGTTGAGCTGCCAGCCGGTAAACTCAAGCACGGTATCAAACCAGATGGCACTGAAGGTGACGTGGAAACCCTCATGCACACGGTTACTATCGATATCCCACTTAACCGCAACAATCCCGCACTCAACAATTTCACCCTGATCGCCCATTCCCAGGGTTGTGCCGAAATTGGCCTTTGTTATCCACCCCATACCCAGAAGGTCGAGCTGGCACTACCACCTGCCGAGGCCAGAGCAGACTCGACACTCAGCAAAATGACATCCCTCAGTGACAGCCTGGGTCTGGGTGGGCACGATTCAGTATTACCTCCCGATGAAGCCTTCCAGTTGAATCTGGATGTAGTTGACGGCAATACCATCATGGCTCGCTGGGTGATCGCCGACAAACATTACTTATTGCAAGACAAATTTAACGTCAAACTGAAAAATGCCCGCGGCGTACAATTGCTTGATGTCATCATTCCCGATGGCGAAACCAAGCAAGACGAGATTCTCAATCAAACCCTACAGGTATTTCATAATCATGCCCAGGCTGAGATCAAACTCGCTAGGAGTACCAAAGAACCCATCAACATCACCCTTGAACTAACCTACCAGGGCTGTGCCGAAGAGGCCGGCACCTGTTATCCGCCAATCAAAAAAGAACAAACTTTAACCCTGCCGACCGTGACCACCGTCACCACCGTCACCACCGTCACCACCGTCACCACGGCCGAATTAGCAACGGCCCCAGCGTCAGAGATGGAACGCTTCAATCGCATACTATCCGATGGCAACCTACTAACGGTGATCCTTGCGGCACTGGGTTTCGGTATCCTGCTGGCCTTTACTGCCTGCATGTACCCCATGATTCCCATTCTCTCCAGCATCATTGTCGGTCAGGGTGAAAAAGTCACCATGGCGAAGGGCTTTTCCCTCTCGTTGATCTACGTAGGTGCCATGGCGCTGACCTTTGGCGTAATTGGCGGCGTCATGGCCAGCTTCGGGGGCGGTGTCGGGCTGCAAGCCTATTTCCAAAGTCCCTGGTTATTGATTCCCTTTGCGATCCTTTTTATAGGGCTGTCGCTGTCAATGTTTGGTTTTTACAACATCCAGATACCGGCCTTTATCCAAAGTCGTTTAAGCAGCACCAGCAACCAGCAAAAAGGCGGCACCTTATTAGGGGTTGCCTTCATGGGGGTTCTGTCTGCCCTGATTATCGGCCCTTGCGGTGGCCCTATCCTGATCGCTGCGCTGAGTTATGCCGCCGCATCAGGTGATGTCATCACAGGGTTTATTACCCTGTTCAGTCTGGGCTTGGGGATGGGCCTGCCCTTGCTGGTAGTGGGTGCCAGTGGTGGCAAACTGTTACCCAAGGCGGGCAACTGGATGAATACAGTCAAGGCCGTGGCTGGAATCATTCTGTTGGCTGTCGCCATTGTCATTCTGGAACGCATGCCGACGATCTTCCCAACCATGCTCACCATGTTGCTCTGGTCGGCACTATTTATTGTCTCCGGTATTGTGATGGGTGCACTGGAACCACTGGCGGTAGAAAGCACCGGCTGGAAAAAATTCTGGAAGGGTATCGGTTTTACAATTGTCATTTACGGCATCATCGTTATGCTCGGTGGCCTAACCGGTGGCAGCTATTTTAATAACCCATTACATGGTTCGAGTCTGACCAGCGCCCGCACAGGCTCCACGATTTCAATGGCTGGGGCCACAACCAACAATGCTTCTGAAGTGGGCTTTAAACGGATCAAATCGGTCGCTGATCTGGATCGGGAATTACAGGCCGCGAAGCAGGCTGGCAAGGTGGCTATGCTGGATTTCTATGCCGACTGGTGCGTCTATTGCAAGGAGTATGAATCGTATGTTTTTCCTGATCCGGCTGTTCAACCGCTATTAAAAAAGATGGTATTGCTAAAGGCAGACGTTACCGCCATGGATGATCAGGACAAGGCACTGATGAAGCATACCGGTGTCTTATTACCTCCCGCCATTTTATTTTATGATCGTAACGGTCAGGAGCAGCGAGCTTATCGACTGGTCGGATTAAAAAAAGCGGATGAGTTTCGTGCTCACGTTGAGAAAGCCACTCGCTGATCGCATAATGTTAACCTCATTAACTGTCTAAATTTTTTAACGATAAAGATATGAATAAAACACTTCTGTTTATAGCTATTGGCTTTCTAGGCTTGTCGATTGGTTTTGTTACCAATCAACTTTTCAACAAGCGGGTAATACAACCTACCAAAGTTGAAACCAGCACACCTGAGTATGCCCCGAGCTTTAATCTGAAAGATTTAAACGATAAACCACGCAACAGTAAGGAATGGCAAGGTAAGGTAATGATGGTCAATTTTTGGGCCAGTTGGTGTCCGCCCTGTTTACGCGAGATCCCTGCCTTTATCAAATTGCAGGAGATCTATGCCCGTCAGGGTTTGGTGATAATTGGCATAGCAATTGACAATAAACAAAGTATTATCGACTTTGCCGATCCCATGGACATCAACTATCCGCTACTGATGGCGGAAAAAGAAGGTATCAGCCTGGCAAAGGCCTACGGTAATCGCCTCAGTGTCTTGCCCTATACCGCCATCATCGATAGATCTGGAAAAATCATCTACACACACCGAGGCGAATTGACATTTGATACCGCCGAAAAGATCATTAAGCCCTTATTGTGATGCTGAACTCAGGTTTTTATTCATTTTAATATTACAATTCATGCGATGTGCGGCGATTTGCATCGATATAGTTAGAATAATCTCTAAAACTGGACAAAATGTCCATCCTGGTGCAAAATCTCACCAGAATTTACTAAAATTGCATTTAGCGTATTTTCGCTGCAAATTTATGCATTTAATCAATTTTGGCGAAATATTTTAATCCTTAACCTGGCATATAAAACAGCCCCAATGGCAAACATTCTTGTATTACATGGTCCAAATCTGAACCTTCTGGGGATCCGCGAGCCTGAGTACTACGGGGCGACTACGCTAGATCAAATCAATCAGACCCTGAACAAACAAGCGACCGATGCAGGTCATCAACTTGAGTGCTTACAAAGTAATGCCGAACACGAACTGATCAACAAGGTACATGAAGCCAGCCAGAATCAGGTCAAACTGATCATTATCAACCCTGCGGCCTTTACCCACACCAGTGTTGCCCTGCGCGATGCCCTGGCAGCCGTGGCGATCCCCTTTATTGAGGTGCACCTATCGAATGTGCATACCCGGGAAGAATTTCGCCAACACTCCTTTTTCTCAGACCTGGCCCTGGGTGTAATCAGTGGACTGGGCGCACAGGGTTATGAGCTTGCCTTGCAGGCTGCCATCACCAAACTAAATCCAAATTAAACAACACAGACGAAGGTAAAAAGTCACATGGATATCCGCAAAGTCAAAAAGCTCATCGAGTTACTGGAAGAGTCCGGCATCGCCGAGATTGAAATCCATGAAGGTGAAGAATCAGTTCGCATCAGTCGTCAAAGCGTGGCCGTTGTACCTGCGCCCGTCGCGGCCGCTCCGCTTGCTGCACCCGCCCCGGCACTGGCACCCGTCATCGAGGGCAGTGCCAGTGAAGAAATTTCTGGCCACGTGGTTAAATCACCCATGGTGGGGGCCTTTTACCGGGCCTCTTCACCAGGTACCAAATCCTTTGTTGAAGTTGGGGATCGGGTCAAGATCGGCGATACCCTTTGTATCATCGAGGCGATGAAGCTACTCAACCAAATCGAGAGCGACAAGTCCGGTGTAGTCAAAAAGTGCCTGGTGGAAAATGGCCAGCCCGTGGAATACAACGAACCGTTGTTCATCATCGAATAATTCGGCTAATAGTGCCCGCTGTAACTGAGTAGATAGAAACAATGATAGACAAAATCCTGATTGCCAACCGTGGCGAAATTGCCTTGCGCATATTGCGTGCATGTCGTGAACTGGGTATTAAAACCGTTGCCGTGCACTCGGAAGCTGACCGTGACCTGAAACATGTCCGTCTGGCCGACGAGTCGGTCTGTATTGGTCCCAACTCATCCACCGAAAGTTACCTTAATGTCCCGGCCCTGATCAGCGCCGCCGAGATAACCGATACCGTCGCCATCCATCCCGGCTATGGCTTCCTGTCAGAAAATGCCGACTTTGCTGAGCGTGTTGAAGAGTGTGGTTTTATTTTCATCGGCCCCAAATCTGAAACCATCCGCATAATGGGTGACAAAGTTGCCGCCATTGCGGCGATGAAAAAAACCGGGGTTCCCTGTGTACCCGGCTCTGATGGCCCACTCGGTACTAATGATGAGACCAACCAGCGTATTGCCCATGAAATCGGTTACCCAATTATCATCAAGGCCTCCGGCGGCGGCGGTGGCCGTGGTATGCGCGTGGTTCATAGTGAGGCGACATTGCACAACGCCATCTCTCTGACCAAAGCCGAGGCCGGTGCCGCCTTCAATAATGACGTGGTCTACATGGAGAAATTCCTCGAGAACCCACGCCATATCGAAATCCAGGTATTATCGGATGCCCATGGCAGCGCTATTCATCTGGCCGAACGCGATTGCTCCATGCAACGCCGCCATCAGAAAGTTATTGAAGAAGCCCCGGCTCCTGGTATTACTGAAGAAATGCGCAAAAAGATCGGCGAACGTTGTGCCCGAGCCTGTGAAGACATAGGCTACCGTGGTGCCGGTACCTTTGAATTCCTGTATGAGGACGGTGAGTTCTATTTCATCGAAATGAACACGCGCGTACAAGTAGAGCATCCCGTAACAGAAATGATCACTGGCGTGGACATCGTGCGTGAACAAATTTTAATCGCTGCAGGCGAACCCCTGTCGTACAAGCAATCAGATATCAAGATCAATGGCCATGCCATGGAATGCCGTCTGAATGCTGAAGATCCAAACAACTTCATGCCTTCCCCCGGTACCATTCTGAATTATCATGCACCGGGTGGCCCCGGTATTCGCGTCGATACCCATCTCTATAACGGCTACCGAGTACCCCCTTTCTACGATTCCATGATCGGTAAACTGATAGCCCATGGCCCTAACCGTGATATCGCCATGGCGCGTATGCGTAACGCCCTCGCTGAAGTCGTCATCGATGGCATCAAGACCAACATCCCTCTGCACCAGGAGCTATTCCGCGATGCCGCTTTCCAGGCCGGTGGCACCAACATCCACTATCTGGAAAAGAAACTGGATGAAAAGAGCAAACAAGGCTGATTGCACACCATGTCCTGGGTGCAACTAAAACTGCACATTGCATCACCTCTGGCTGAAAAGCTAGAGGTGATCCTCTCTGAGCTGGGTGCCGCTGCCGTTACCATGGAAGATGCTGAAGACCAGCCCCTGTTCGAGCCCCCTGTCGGCACCACCCCTTTATGGGACAACACCATCGTCACCGGGCTATTTCCAGCCGAAACCGATGCCAAGAGCCTGATTGAACAAATTAAACCCTTGTTGGGGGATACCCCGCTACCCAAATGGACGGTGGAAATTCTCGAGGATCGGGACTGGACTCGTACCTGGATGGACAACTTCAAACCCATGCGCTTCGGCAACCGGGTCTGGATCTGCCCTAGCACCTACGAACAACCCGAACCCGAGGCCATCAACATCCTGCTCGACCCAGGCCTCGCCTTTGGCACCGGTACCCATCCCACCACAGCCATGTGCCTAACCTGGCTGGATGAGTTTCCCCCCACAAATAAAATCGTTATTGATTACGGCTGCGGTTCCGGTATTCTCGCTCTGGCTGCCGGAAAACTGGGGGCGAACACTCTCTGGGCCATTGACAACGATCCCCAGGCCCTACTCGCAACACGTAGCAATAGTAAACAAAACGGCTTGGAGGAATTGATTCAAACCTGTCTGCCAGAACAATTCACCCACTTGCAAGCCGATGTACTGCTAGCCAATATCCTCGCCAGCCCCTTACATCAACTGGCCAGCCACTTTGCAACATTACTCAAACCCGGCGGGAAACTAGCGCTATCAGGCCTGCTCGACCACCAGGCAGAGGCCATCATCCAGACATACAAAACCTGGTTTGATATTGCCCTCTATCGACAAGAGGAAGAATGGGTTTGCTTGCACGGCACCCGCCAAAGCTGAAGCAGTTCACATCAAACCCCGGCAAGCCTATACTATTGTTATTCCTTAAATCATGACCTGATAAGCCGCTTTAACGTCACATGTATACTCAATGTCCACATTGTCAGACCATTTTTGGTGTGAGCAAGGCTCATCTATCCGCCGCATTTGGTCGGGTACGCTGCGGGCATTGCAGTGGGCAATTCAATGCCAAGCGTCATCTTCTAGACGAGATTCCCGAGCAATCGAGTGTATCCGAGCCCCCCCCACCCCTGCCTGTTATTAGGGAACAAACCAGTACCACTGAACCGGCCGAAACAAAGTCTGAAGAAATAGAACCCTGGCCATCAGACATGATCCCGGCCAATGAAATTGACCACATCGACCTGACAAACGCGATTAAAGAATCCACTGAAACTGAACCCGTCACAACAAACAGTGATGAACCCAGTGAAATAGGCAAAGCAGAGACAACAAAAGAACCAGCACAGATTCAAAATACGTCTGAAAATCAAGAGCTCGATGCTATTTTTGCTGCATTGGATAACCGTCTGGAAGCACTTTCTGAAAATACAGATGATGCCGTCATCAAACCCTTTGAAAAATTTGAAGCGAATAATACCAGGGCAGAGGGTTATAACGAGGCCTTTGGAGATCCAGACAGCCAGACCAAGGATGACATTAAAGCCAGCATCGAAACTATTTTTGCCGCTGCTGAGGCCGAACTAATCAGAAGCAACACCACAGATGATCATGAAAACCATGCTGATAATAATATTCCACAGGAAACCCTTCTGGCTAAACCTCATATCGAATTAATAGGTATCGACAAACAACACCCCCATGAAAATGTCTTCCGCACAGAGAACAGTGAAGAAATTGAAGACTTTGAGCTTGTCACTAACGACAAGAAGGAATCCAACGCTAAACAAACCCAATCAGACCTCAAAAACCTGGCATTTGAACAGGAAGAATTGCCCTTCGCGCTCCACGAAGCCCTGTCTACCGAACAAACACCACCACGCAGTTGGCCAAAAACATTTGCTCTATTAAGTCTCATCCTGCTTTTATTACTGTCTATCGGATTCCAACTGGCCCTATTCCGCAATGTCGAACTGGCCCAAAAATTACCTGTTATCACGCCATACCTAGTGAAATTTTGCCGATACCTGCCCTGTCAGTTTACTGGCCTGCGGGATGTCACTCGCATTACCCTCACCAGCCGGGATGTGCGCATTCACCCAAAAGATAAAAATGCCATTTTAATCAGTGCTATTTTTGTCAATAACGCTCCATTTGACCAACCCTATCCTGATATTATGGTTACCCTGTCTGATTTAACTTCCACCGTTGTCGCCCGGCGACGCTTTACACCACATAACTACCTGCTAAAAGCCAATGCCTTTCAGTTAATGAAACCCAGCAAACCCATCCATATCAGCCTTGAAGTACTGGATCCTGGCAATGATGCCGTCAATTTCCAATTTAAATTCCTATAAGCCATAATGTAAATACAGAATTTATTTCTTCAAATATAAAAAGCCTGATGGCTGAGTTATAAAAAAAGGTCATGTTCACCCTTTATCCAATGGTCTGAAGCCGCTATGATTAGCGGTCTTCCGTTGGTATTTCAGACAAATGAGATATTATGCAAATCGGGCCCTACACCCTTAAAAACAAACTCATTCTTGCCCCTATGGCAGGCGTCACAGATCGCCCCTTTCGGCAACTGTGCCGCAGCCTGGGAGCAGGCATGGCCGTATCCGAAATGGTTTCATCCAATTCCCTGTTATGGGGCAGCGACAAAACCCGTCGTCGTGCCAACCATGAAGGTGAGCCTGGACCCAAGTCAGTCCAAATCATGGGCACCGACCCTGACATGATGGCCCGGGCGGCAAAATATAATGCCGACAATGGTGCCCAACTCATCGATATCAACATGGGCTGTCCGGCCAAAAAGGTCTGCAATGTACTAGCCGGCTCTGCCCTGCTAAAAAATGAAGTGCTGGTGGGGCAAATCCTGGCGTCCGTTGTCAAGGCAGTAGATGTGCCAATCACACTGAAGATTCGCACTGGCTGGGATCAACAGAGTCGTAATGCCTCGTCTATCGGTAAAATTGCCCAGGAGAGTGGCATTCAGGCCCTGGCCATCCATGGTCGCACCCGCGCCGATCAATATACCGGCGAGGCTGAATACGACACCATTGCCGACGTAAAAAGTCGAATCGAGATACCTGTCATCGCCAATGGTGATATCAATACACCTGAAAAGGCCAAGTATGTGCTAGATTACACTGGTGTCGATGCCATCATGATCGGTCGTGCAGCCCAAGGACGACCCTGGATATTCAGGGAAATTGATCATTATTTAACTACCGGCGAAAAATGTCCTGATCCTGGTAGTAAAGAAATACGTGACATTTTGCTCAAACACCTGCAAAATTTATATGAATTCTATGGGGAACATACTGGGGTACGCGTCGCACGCAAACACATCAGTTGGTATAGCAAAGGGCAACCGCATGGAGCAGCCTTTCGCAAAATCATCAACGACATAGATAATTTTGAATCACAACTTTTAGTGGTTCAGCATTTTTTTGAACGTTTGATCGCCAAGGAGGAAATGGCAGCATGACAGATGCAGCAATAGCAGATAATAATGTTACGCAACTACGCGTTGATTCAGCTGAAACGCAAAAACAAACTTTACGTGATTGTGTCGCCAATGCATTAGTTGATTACTTCGATAATCTGGATGGTCATCCCGGGGGGAATCTATATCAAATGGTACTACAAGAAATCGAACAACCATTATTTGAACGCGTAATGCAACAAGTCAATGGAAATCAAAGCAAGGCCGCAATTTTACTCGGCGTTAACCGAGGAACGCTACGCAAAAAATTAAGAATGTATAATCTGCACAACTAACTTACTTAATTACGTCATTATTTTAGTTAAAAAATCATATCACCATAATGTGCAATAAATGCATTATGGGACGTCTCACATGGCCGTGTTTTACACGGTCTATTTTTTTGTCGCAAAGGTATCATCATGTCCAAAATCACCCGAGCCCTGATTAGTGTTTCGGATAAAACCGGTATTATTGAGTTTGCCAAATGTTTACAACAAGACTTTGGTGTTGAAATCCTCTCTACTGGCGGAACAGCCAAACTACTTGCAGATAATAATATAAATGTCATTGAAGTCTCCAACTATACCGGTTTCCCGGAAATGATGGATGGCCGAGTCAAAACACTGCATCCAAAGATTCATGGTGGCCTATTGGGACGACGCGGCATCGATGACAACATAATGGCAGAACACGATATCCCACCGATTGATCTGGTGGTCGTCAACCTTTACCCCTTCGAAGAAACTATATCCAAACCAGATTGTGACCTACCCACAGCGATTGAAAACATCGACATCGGCGGCCCCACCATGTTGCGCGCCGCAGCGAAGAATCACAAAGATGTCACCGTCGTGGTCAATGCCAGCGATTATCAAACCGTGCTCGATGAAATGAACAACAACAGCAATGCCGTGAGCGATGCGATACGTTTTAATCTGGCCGTTAAAGTCTACGAACACACCGCCAAATACGACGGTGCGATAGCCAATTACCTCGGAGCCATCTGTGCCAATGGTAACAAACAAGACTTTCCGCGCACCTTTAATACCCAGCACATACACCAACAAGGGATGCGTTATGGCGAAAATCCACATCAATCAGCCGCTTTCTATGTCGAGGCTGGTGCCAAAGAGGCCAGCATCAGCACTGCCACACAATTGCAAGGCAAGGAACTCTCTTATAACAATATCGGTGACACCGATGCAGCACTGGAATGCGTCAAGCAATTCAATGACAGCCCAGCTTGTGTCATCGTCAAACACGCCAACCCCTGCGGAGTGGCCACTGGCAAGAACATACTAGAAGCCTACGACCGCGCCTATCAAACCGATCCTGAATCTGCCTTTGGTGGCATCATCGCTTTCAACCGGGAGCTGGATGGTGAAACAGCCAGGGCCATTGTCGACCGTCAGTTCGTCGAGGTCATCATTGCACCAAGTGTCAACAAAGACGCCATCGACATTGTCACCGCGAAAAAGAACGTACGCCTGCTCGAATGTGGACAATGGCCCGAACAGGCCGATACACGACTCGACTTCAAACGTGTTAATGGTGGCCTATTGGTACAGGGCAGTGATCTGTTACTCTATAACGATCTTAAAGTCGTCAGCCAACGTCAACCGACCGAACAAGAAATGAACGACCTCCTGTTTAGCTGGAAGGTTGCCAAATTCGTCAAATCCAACGCCATCGTCTACGCAAAAAATAATATGACCATCGGCGTCGGTGCAGGTCAAATGAGCCGCATCAACTCCGCCCGCATCGCAGCCATAAAAGCCGAACATGCCAAACTAGAAGTCAAAGGTTCCGTCATGGCCAGCGACGCCTTCTTCCCCTTCCGCGACGGCATCGACGCCGCAGGAGAAACCGGCATTGTAGCCGTCATCCAACCCGGTGGCTCCATGCGGGATGAAGAGGTGATAGCGACAGCGGATGAACATGGCATGGCAATGGTGTTTACGGGGATGAGACATTTTCGACATTAGGCTTTACCTTTATCGCCTTTCCCTCTGGGAAAGGGATAGTTGAGCGGCCTTTTATTTTGAACCGCTACCGCAAACTGAAGATTTGTATCGGGCAACCACTGACTTAAAATTTCAGCATCTTACCTGCAACTCAAAAAAAAGCTCCTCATCCGCCCGAGAATGGCCTTAAATATCCGCATCACGATAACGACTCAAAATTGTCATTATTGTTGCCCTGAATTATAGCAAGCTAACCACCAAGGGCATGACAATAGTTCTGTCCGGAATGCGACATAACCCAATTAAGCTAGTAAGTGGTAACCAACTGGCGCACCATTTAAATTACCCAATATAATATGCCCGCAGCCCTGTTTAGCATCTAACATAACTTCAGTAAAGCCCTGTTAACGGGCGGGTGGTGTCGGCCAAAAGGAGGAAAACTTAAATAAATTTCCACAAATTTAATATTTTTTTATCTTCGTCTTTGTAGGTTCCTTGACTATCATTTAGACAATGGAGGGCAACCGATCCTATCGAGGCGCCTATGTTATATGAACTACACATCAAAGTTCTGTTGTTGATCATCATTGCCAATGGTGCACCGATCATCGCACGGCACATATTCAGAGCACACTTTAATGATCCTCTGGATCTGGGGATGCGTTTCTTTGATAAACGTCCCATTTTTGGGCCCAGCAAAACCATGCGCGGCATATTCATGGCAGTGATGATCACACCTGTCGCAGCCCACTATATGGATATCAACTGGTTTACCGGTTTTTTGATCGGCCTGTACGCCATGTTTGGTGATCTGTTTTCCAGTTTCATCAAACGCCGTAAGGGGTTTGAGTCCAGCGATATGGCTTTTGGCCTGGATCAAGTTCCTGAATCATTATTTCCTTTATTGGCCTTGCAGGTTTATTTTGGATTCAGTCTGATCGAGATACTGGGCATGGTGGCGATATTTACCATAGTGGAGCTAATTCTGTCACGCATCCTGTTTTATATGAATATCCGTTTGCGGCCATACTAAACAACATCAGCCGCAAACCAGCTTATGTAATGTCACTTCTGGCGGGCAATTGAACCGCACATCTACCACACAGGAACCCGCCCCGACCGAGGTGTAACCCTGCAATTGTTCATATCGCCAATAACCTCTACACACAGAACGTGAACACTTGGCGTTATAACTCAAGGCCACACCGCCAGGTAAACATATCTGGCCACCGTGGGTATGGCCACTCAACATCACATCAAAATCGGTATAGGCAGCATGTCGATAGATCTCCGGTGAGTGTGACAGAAGAATACTCACCTCACCATCTGGAATCTGTTCCGAGGCCCTTTCCAGATTATCGGCTCGATAGTAATGAGGATCATCTATACCCGCCAGATAAATCACACTATTGGCCTTTTCAAGGGCAATGGTTTCATTGAGTAGCAGGCGTATATCCATTTTCTCCAAATCCGGTACCATACAGATCGAATCATGGTTACCCAATACGGCATAGACTGGTTTATTAATGGCACCACGCAATTCCTGCATACCTTTTAATGCGGGCAAGTAATCACCATAGGTATTGGCGCGGAAATCACCTGTAATCACACATATATCATAATCAAGATCTCGTATTGCATCGCTAATGGCGGCAGGTATATCGCTGGCCATATCAAGATGCAGGTCGGAGATGTGCAATAAAGTAAAACCATCAAATTCATCAGAAAGATGTTTCAGCGGAAAAAAATTGTTTCTGAGCTGAATTCGCCGGGCGTTGCGTCTGCCTCGACCGTGTAACAGCAACAATCGCAGAGTATTACGAATCAGACTATGTACTGAATACCAATTTTCAATATGAAAAAAATTCCGCCCCTGACCGAAGACTCTGGCTTCATTGAATTGCTCAATACCAAGGCGCTGTTTCAAGTGCCAGCGTGCTACACGCTTATGCAAATAAGCCAGTACCGCCTGTTCATCAAAAAAACTCACCCGGTTATTCGGTGCCTTCCGGATTCACACATTGATAAACAGCAAAGCTTTGTTTACCCGCTTTTATTTCACTCGCAGGCACAATACTATCCCCCTTCGATTTAAACATTTCGAACGTGCTATTGCGGGCCAGACTTTCCAATTCTCGCTTGACCTTGTCTTCATTGCGATCAAAACCGGCAATCTGATCTTTGAGAGAGACCATGACTTTGCCCAATTTTTTACATGTTTTAATATCATCCATACTGACAATACGAATTTTTTTTCCTTCATCCGACAACTCGACCCAGGTACAGGCTGAGATGAGCAAACTAGCCATTAATAGAACAAATGTTTTTTTCATTATATTTCCTCTTAAGCACTATCCACTAATATAAAATAAAATCGACAAAGGCATATATAACAAACTCAACAAAATCGTCAAGAACGCCATACGGGCAACAAATACATGACCAATGCTTTCGCCACTATGTATAGATTACGTAAATTAAAATTTTCCAGTACCATGCAACCCGTCATCACTGGTACATTTTAACCATACGGTCAAGTTTAAACAATCTTACCCAGATTAACCCGACAAACACCCCCAAACAAATTTCAATAACAACATAACCAGATCTCCCACCCAATAAATCACATCGAAAATGGCCCAGGAAAAATAAACTGCCGATAACAGAGAACAAGGCAACAAAGAACGGGAACGTTACCATCACCTTTTGGCATACACAATCACCCGTTCATACCCATAGCGGCAAAGAATAGTACTAACCAAAGTTAATACAATGACTGAAATCAAATAGCGCAAAATTAATAAAACAATCACTACCTCAAACCATCATTATGTATGGATAAATAAACAACAAATTTAAAATAATCGCTCCCACAATGAACATACCCAAACTCCGTGCGGGCATATTCAGTATATTACCTGTCACTCATACTCAGGGCTACATAACCATTGCCATTACACAAATGGCAGACTGATATAAACCGGCTTAAATTCAATCTGACTGAATACTGAAATAATCAAACAGCGTAAACGTGATAGACAAGCCGGCCTAAAAACTGTCCGGTATATTTGACACTTAAATAACCACAAGAGGAAAAAGTATCAAACCAAGACTCAAGCATGAAAGGAATCTATCATTAACAATTAATATTTAATCCCGCAACGGCATGTGCCGATATAAACCATACACCAATCCAAAGGAAACGATATGTATAACATACTAAAATTAAACCCCATTTAACAGGGCCTTATACCGGACTGGGCTATACTTTATTTAAGGCATATGACACTACAAGAACGATGACAAAAAATAACGAATCAAAACTGGGCATCGTACTTACTGGCGGTGGGGCGAGAGCAGCTTATCAGGTTGGGGTGCTTAAGGCGATTGCTGACATTCTACCTTATAAAAGCCAAAGCCCCTTTCAGATTATCTGTGGCACTTCTGCAGGGGCGATCAATGCTGCCGCACTGGCCTGTTATTCAGCCAATTATCGTGATGCAGTACGTCGCACCTTGATGATATGGGCCAACTTTCGTGCCGAACATGTCTTTCGAACCGATCTACTGGGCATCAGCCAGACCGGCGCCCGTTGGCTTGCCAGTATGATGCTGGCCGGTATAGGTAAAAATAACCCCAGCTATCTGCTGGATCGCACACCTTTGCATGCCTTATTATCCAAATACATTAAGACAGAATACATCCAGAGTGCCGTGGATAACGGGCATATTCATGCACTCAGTGTCTCTCTGTCCGGTTATACATCTCATCAATCGGTAAGTTTCTATCATGGACATCCATCTATCGAACCCTGGGCACGCTCAAGACGGATAGGTTGTCCCTCCCCCATTACCATGGATCATCTGATGGCCTCTTCGGCAATTCCCTTTTTATTTGAATCCGTCAAGGTTCACAGAGAGTTTTTTGGTGATGGATCTATGCGCCAGATTGCCCCTATCAGTCCAGCCCTGCACCTGGGCTCTGATCGGGTGCTGGTAATCGGCAACCGACAGGAAAACGACATCAAAATAGAACGTGAAAAAAACCCGCCTTACCCAACCCTGGGGCAAATTGCCGGCCATGCTCTGGATAGCATTTTTCTAGATAGCCTGGAAGCCGACCTGGAACGACTGCAACGCATCAACCGAACGGTCGAGCTAATACCGGAAACCACAAAAGAACAACACGGTATTAAATTGCGTAAGGTAGAGATCATGATCATTTCCCCCAGTGAAGATATGGGAGAAATTGCCTGTCAATATATGCACCAATTGCCCAAAACCATTCGTTTTATGATGCGAGGCATCGGTGCCAGCAGCAAAAACAACTCCAGTCTCGGTAGCTACCTGTTGTTCGAAAAAGGTTACACCCGAGCCTTGATCGATCTGGGGTACAAAGATGCCATGAAGCAGGAAAAAGAACTAAAAGAACTGCTAAGAATCTAAATTCTCCACCATCACTATAATTTCATTCCATTGTTTTTTTATATTCCTGTCAAGAATATATGAATAGTATGTATATTTATCCCCATATCAACCGATAAGAAGTAATAATTTCATGGTTAACTGCACGTTAATCTACACAGATTAAAGGTATATCAAAATGTCATCGCTCATATCAAAAATATCGACCGGCAAAGCACAATGTCGAGAGCACGGTCCAATGGTATAAGCACTCCCTCATTAACATCATGTGCCCAGATCTATCTGCAATCGAGAATAACCTCTTCTATTACAATAATGTGAATATATCGGTCACAGTAGACCTTGATCAGTAATTTATGACTGGTAAGTAACTTAATAACATCAGGCTGAACATGCTCTGTAAAATATTTTCTGCCAGGGATGTTCTGGTGACATGAATAGACTACATTTTTCCTGACGTGTATTTTTATAAAGGATTTCCCCATGCCTAATAAAATTATTAATAAAGTGGTTATATGGGATCTCCCAACCCGGGTTTTTCATTGGCTCCTGCTGGCCAGTTATTTATTAGCCTGGATCACCTATGCTGACAACCGCTTCCTGTATTTTCACGTCTTTGTCGGTTATATCTTTTTCGGCCTACTGATATTCCGTCTGGCGTGGGGATTTATCGGTACTCACTATGCACAATTTCGTAGTTTTGCCCAAGACTGGTCTTCCGTCACTGAATATCTGAAGGGACTGATTAATGGCAAGGCCATGCGCTACATCGGCCACAACCCTATTGGCGGTTACGCCATTTTTGCCATGCTCCTACTTGGCTTCATTATCAGCATCAGTGGATTATTAACACTGGCAGGTGAAGAAGGACACGGCCCACTACAAGGCATGGTCAATTATTCGGTTGGCATTGCCTCACATTCCATCCATGAAATCCTCGCGTGGGTAATGCTGCTATTAACAATAGTGCACGTACTAGGAGTAATCGTCGAAAGTATCTGGCATAAAGAAAATCTTGTCTGGGCCATGCTAAGCGGTCAAAAAGAGGCCGCCGCAGGTACCTCCAGTATCCAGGGACATCACCTTCTTGCTCTATCAATCAGTATGGTTGTTATTATAGTCACACCAATCTATTTCAACGGTTACCTTAAAGAGACCGCTGATAAACTTTATCAACCCTATAAAGGTCCTGTTTTGCCCGACAATGCCAGTTGGAGAGAAAACTGTAGCGAATGCCATATTGCCTTTCATCCAAGCTTGTTACCTGCCCGCTCCTGGCAAAAAATATTCAACACCCAGCACCAACACTTTGAGGATGACCTCGATCTCGATGATGAAACCATAACTGAGTTGCTGAAATTTCATCTCGATAATGCCGCAGAAAAGGAACTTACCGAAGCAGCACGAAAAATACTTTATTATACCCCTGAAAATGTTACCCCCATTCGGATAACGAAAACAATTTACTGGGAAAAGAAACATAAAGACATTGATGAAGCTTACTGGAAGCATGATAAAATCAAGATCAAGGGAAATTGTGACGCCTGCCACCTTGATGCAAAAGAAGGAACCTATGAAGACTCAGACATGCGTTTACCTGAACTGGAGTAATAAGCCGGACAATAAAAACGTAATTCAAGCTATAAAAATAACTTAACTATTATATATAAAACACCCTTTACACCCGATGAGATAATAATGTTCAAAACTATCATACTCACGGCCTTCTCATTATTTTACAGTGGTCTGGCCTTGTCCCAAGAAGCTCCTGTCATCAACTATGGGGCAATCTATGATTCATCACCCTTTGCCTCATTCCAACAAATAGAGTACCGCCAACTCAGCGCCAAACAAGCATCACAAACGAATGAATTCACCAAAGTACCTGCCAGTATAAAAGATAAACCTGTCTTTAAAGAAGACTGGTTAACCGCAAACAAGATTCATAAGTACCTCGGTATTGGCTCCATTACACTGGCATTATTAGCTGCCATAGTCCCTAAACCCACCAAAGAAAATACAGACGAAGGCAATCATAAAAACTTCGCTGAAGCCGCAGCTTTCTTGGGCGGTGCAGCCGTGACGACCTGTTTGATTTTTCATTATGACGATATCTTTAACTATGGCGCATCAGACCCTGACAACCTGCATGCCACATACGCCACACTTGGAGCAATTGGTTTTGCCCTGGCGGTCAGTGATGCTCCCGAAGCAGGACATGTTGGTCATGGAATGTTGGGTGCCATCCTCATGACTGTCGGTATCAAATACACCTGATAACAACCATTCAATACGGAAAACATTATGAAAAAATACATTTTAATTATTAGCACCCTATTTATTTGTCAAACCGCATTTGCTCAATCGGCACAAGACGAAGCATTCAAAGCATATTCAGAAAACGGAAAGCTCAAGTTTGACTCTAAACGAGGCCATGTTCTCTGGACAAAAAAACACCCTGACAAAGAAGATAAAGATCGACAGTGCTCAACCTGTCATACCAAGGATCTCACACAAAAGGGCAAACATGCTAAAACTGGCAAGGTAATTGAGCCAATGGCCCCCTCAGTAAACAAAGATCGATATACAAAATTAAAAAAGATTAATAAATGGTTCAAACGTAACTGTAAATGGACCTTGGGCCGTGAATGCACCAATCAGGAAAAAGGTGACATTCTAAAATACCTCACTCAACAATAATCCGGCAGGCGATGATGATGAATAAAAGAATCCATTTAATCTTCACAAGTTCAGTCTTGTGTTTGACCCTTTTATTCAGCTATATACCGGTAACTCATGCAGAACAAGAAGGTTTTTCTCATAGCTCATCACCCTGGAGCGACGTAAAGGTGTCAAACCGGTTACTGATAAAACCTATAATGAGGAATGTGGTTCCTGCCACTTTCCTTATCAACCCGGTTTATTACCCGAAGCATCCTGGCGAAAGCCTCTGACCCGTCAGGCACTGGAAAAACACTTTGACGAAACTGCTGAGCTGGATGAAAAGGAACGCAAGCACATACTCGCAATTGCAGTTGACAACTCAGCCGATAAATCCCGCTACAAACGTTCAAAAAAAGTCATGGCATCCCTACAAGAAAATGAAGCCACTATACGCATAAGTAAAGTACGTTATTTACAAGATAAACATGAAGAAGTTTATAACAAGGTGGTCAAAAACAGCAAAAAAATCAAATCCATGAGTCTATGTGATGACTGCCACCAGAGGGCGAACGAAGGTGTATTTGATGATGACACCGTCGTTATACCGGAATATGGTCGCTGGACCTGGTAATACTTGATTACGACAGGCGCCAATCAGACTCGTCAAATACGCAAAATCCAGTCAAAACAGGAAATAGATAAAGTCTGTTGCCAGTTTTTACTTCAGCAACAGGAAAAATAAGGTAACTTAGGATAAAATGTAGGGTGCTGCTAACAATAAAACAAATTAACTACAAACACCCATGTCTGACAACAAGACAAACTATTTTGCTATTCGACGCCTGTCCCCTTTTCAAGGTTGCCTACAGGTCATAGAAGCCTGCGATGCCCAGACCTCCAGCAGTAATGGCATAGACTGGCGTATCCAGGTCAAGACGCAAATGTCGCTGGATCAATGGGACAACACAGACGGCTCTCACCCGGATCAGCAGATCATCCTGTTCGGCTTCTGGTCAGAGGAAGGCGGCTTTCACCGAGTTCCCCTGCCACAACAGGTCAGCTCTCATCAAATCGAGATCGCGGCACAACCCATCATAGATGTACTTCTAAGTTTGACCCGCTGTACCCCCTTCACCCAATGCGATAACTACGAACTCTGGCTACTCGATGCCAAAGAATCTAAACCTCTAGTATTAATCAGTGCTAACAGTGATGCGGAGCAATTACCCAATATTCAGCAGCTGGAATGGCAACCTACCCTGTTAACGGATCACAGCTTTACCTCCAGCAAGAACAACAGCACGCATAATGCTCCCGCCCACGCTGCCAGAGAGGCCTTGACCAATCTTGTCAATCAACGTGCCGGTCAGGCCCCCAGAGCGCAATGGTTCGAACGCCACGCTGATGGTTCAGGCAAGGGAATAGGAGGCATCCATAACGATACAGCGATACAACAAAGAACACTATCCAAAAATGAATTTCCAGAACTATTGATACACGAAGACTGGCCAGATAAAGAGGCGCAAGACTTAATCAACGACTACATCGAGTGGCAAGCCCCCTTTCTTCTATGCCTGCCCACCCTCAGCAAACTCACTCGAAAACGTATCGAACAACTGGCCTTCAAACAACCGTCAAAAGTAGAAAGCCAGCACAAGCTCTATCCAGAAGTAATAGATCTGGAGCGTCTAAAAGCAGTACTGATCGAGGCTCAAATGCGCCGTTAATAATCCAAATGTCTGTAAAAACGATTTAAACTATTCACTACCAAGGTGTAAAAAAACATTCAAATTTAAAAAAGATCACCTCAAAAATTCAAAAAAATATTTTTAATTGTTTTATACAACCCGGCTTATTCACCCACCTTTTCAAATACAAATGTACAAGGCGTTCTATGCAGTTATCCTATTTTTGATGACTAATGTTCTTCTTCATGTCTTCTAGACTTCGAGGTAAAGCTTTATTTTCCACCATGTTCAACAAACGCATGTACCACGGCGCACCAGGCTCTGGCCAGATTATCGAGGTTATAACCCCCTCCCCCCATGGCAATAATACGCCCATCACAAAATTCATCGGCTATAGCGCATAATCTCTCAGCCGCAAAGCCATGGGCCTTTTCACTGTATCGAAGATGCGTGATGGGATCACCATCCAGACTATCTGCTCCACATTGCATCAGGATCAATTCCGGTTTACTTTGACGAATAAAACTCTCAGCCTTTTCCCATGCATGCATAAAATCCACATCCGTGGCCCCCATCGGCATGGGAATATTCAATTTAGTGCCTTCTGCAAGGCCTTTACCCGTTTCATTGGCAAAGCCCGTACCAGGATAAAGATAATGACCATCTTCATGCAAATCTACAAACACCACGCCAGGATCATCTTCAAAACTATAAAACACACCATCACCATGATGGGCATCAATATCGACATAGGCTATCTTGCCTATATTGTAAATCTTACGTGCGGCTTCTATGACCACACCGCAATCATTAAAAATACAAAAACCGGCGGCACTATCCCGTCTGGCATGATGTAAACCAGCAATAGGAATAAAGGCCCGGGAACAATTTCCCGTCATCACTTGTTCAAGTGCATTCAGTGTCGCACCAACAACCGTAGATGCCACGTTATACATACCGACAAAGGCCGGTGTATCACCTCCATCAAGAAAACCGCCGCCAAGCTGCGACATGGAAATGACCTTTTCAATATACTCAACGGTATGAAACCACTCCAATTGCTCCTGTCTACATTCTTCCGGTTCGCACAAGCTGACTTTTTCGTGCAGGTTCTGACGTTTGAATTCCTTAACAAAGGCACCATAACGTTTGGGGCCAAATGGATGCTCATTACCAAAATTATAACGAGCCAGTTCTTCACCAAGGTAGACGCACGTCTTATTCATAGCGTTGAGCCACCAAGCTGACCTTGTTTATACCGATGGAAATAGCCGTAACCTGTTCCAGCCCGTTCCTGTTTTGTCATTTGCATAACACCCATAAAATCTAAATCTCGACATTCAAATCAGAAAATACAATCCACTCATGACACAGATCAAATAATTTACCTAGTTTACTGATAATATTTTGTAATTAATGCCTACGGTTAAATCGACAAAAAAACTCATTAATGTATTCTTTTAAATATTTTCCGTGCACACCATAAAACGCGCCCAGTAAAAACCGTTTAAGATTGCTAATGACAATGTATACCCTAGGCAACCACTCATCTACTTATTCCGCTGGTATCAATCGTGGTATATGTTCTTGTATCTTCGCCAAGAAAATGAGCCCACGAAAACCATTGGTTTTTCATAGTCAAACTTTTATTATGGGCTGAAACTGACTCTTACTTTACGTATTTTCAATTGGGTAATAATGAACCCTTAGTTTTTCAGTATTACAAACTATAATACCTTCCACGTTTATTAGACCACTATACCGGACATCCATTTAATCAATCAAGAGGCCAGTACACATGATTTTATTCGTTTTTACCATCAATCCTACTTTTCAAGTGTACTGCCCCTTTGATTGCCAGAACACACCTACTCAACTTATTACAATGATCTGTTAGTCGGTTTTTTTAAACTAAATAATAAAACTAAAAATCCAGACATCATCAAACCCAACGTCGGAGGCAATGGTACATCAACAACTTGCCCCTCTAGAGAAACTCTAATACCAGACTCAGGGAATTCAACCCAACTATCTACATAACTACGATATTCGATATAATCACTTAACGAAATTTGTGATTTAGTTAAATCAGGAGCCTGAGGCATCCAACCAAAATCACTTACTCCAAAATCGCTAAGACCACCAAAAAACACTACATAATTTCCAGCATCAAGTGTAATATCTGCACTTGTTGTTATATCACTTGATGTAATACCTGCAAAACTATTTTCCTGATAAAAAAGAAGACCAGAAGAATCAAAATCAGGAGCAATAATAGGCAGAGCACTTTCAGTTGATACTATCCCAGTAAAAAAATTTCCAGACCCACCTAAATTTGCAGTAACAAAATTCAGGTACGTTGTAGAATCAAGAGAAAAACGAACCCCCAAATAACTATCGGCCCCCATCAACACCCATCCGCCGGATGCATATGTACTATCATCTGGCGTAAACGTTTCCATTATCACACCAGCGTTAACTAAATTTGAAATAAACAACATTCCGACAATAAATAACTTTCTCATATCCCCTCCTAACTCCATAAACATGAGATTAATTTATATAGCTAACAAACTTACAATTTAACTAGTTGTTAACCTCATAATTTAAAAAATAAGACTTGATCTAACTGTTTACTGATTATTTTTCTTAGACAACACAGCATAACTACAAAAGCTATTTCCGTGGAACATAAAATGTCACTTTAGTCAAAAAAGTGCGTAAAAATTAATATAATGGTCTTCCTCACAGTAGGATAACATGCAAGGCGCCCCTACAAATTCGACAATACTGTGGATAGGATTGGGCATAACAATGTAGTGATCTAATGTAGAAAGAACATAAAACCATCCCTTACTGTCATATCATTTTCTATAAAAAATCTGAAATGATATGCGAGATTTGTAACTTCCTATCTTTTCCACACCAGTGGTCAATTATATTAACAATTAAATATTTATACGCCATACGCATTATGGTGAGTTAAAATGGTTGGAACAAATAGGAAGAATTGATATTTGTCACCGTTATTTTTTTCTAATGGCTTCTCACAGACATAATGATTTATGCGGCTTCAGTTTCAAATCAAGAGAGCAATGCACTTGGTTTTATTTATCTTTACCATCAACCCTGCTTTTTAATTGTATTGACCCCTTTATTTATAGAGCGGGCACAAGGCCAAGATAAGTGACACATTGTGGAGCCGATTCAAAATCACGACTATGAATAATGGCTAACATTAAGCGTAAAATAACCGTATACACACCCGTACAAATATTTACTGACTGTGAAACCCACCATAACATTAACCGTTTAGTTGACAAAGCGGCCTAAATCAAAAACCACATCACCACCATCAAACAACCGCAATTAAAATAAAAAACGTCTAGCCGATATTTTAATCAGACTGTCAGCATATTGAACTATAAAATGCCACCTCCCAAAAAAGGCTATAGAGCATAAGCCTAAGACTGCCATGCTGCACACTTCATCATGGACATCTTCCAACTTTCACCTTCTTTATTAAGTTTTTGTGGCTCACTTAAAATATAAAATGTAAACCAAATCCGATAATAAACATTCAATACCCATACATTACAATGTCACACAAAAAACAAAACGTCCTAAAACTGATCGAGGATAAATATTATGAAATTTATTATTGATTTAGATAAAAGAGAATTTTGGCATAAAGAGTTAAGGGAACCTCTAAAAATTAACGGAACTTTCTGTATTTCCCACGATCAGATCAAGAACGCCAAGGAGATCCGATATAATGTTACAGCCCAGTTTTTTTGATACAGAAGAGCGCCTAAAAAAGCTAGATCAACACGGCGACCCACTCAAAGCCATCAACAAAGTCGTTGATTGGCATGTTTTTCAACCTATATTGACCAAAGGCTTAAAAAAAGCCCGCAAGACAAAAGCCGGTCGCCCCTCCT
>JAFLJQ010000188.1 GCA_022712915.1 Gammaproteobacteria bacterium
CAAGTAGATAACAAATTCTCCGGAGTCGTAGACCCGGTGCATGTACGAAAGTTTATCATCGGAACTTGGGCGATCCTGTACATGATCGTGATGAAGCACAGATGGTCGGGTTATGAGAAAGCGATAAGTATAATCGTAACGGCAACGTGTACAGGAAGTCGGACAAGGCCATAGTAGTGATGAAGCCATCGAACAATGACGTGATGAGAAGACTTTTGCGGAGAAGGTGGAGCGAAGGGCTTGGCTAAGGGAAAAATGATTCATATTCCCAGAGACCGTGACACAGAGCACGGGATAATTTGAAGCGCGAATGAGTTGTCTACGATACGAAATAAGATGCAAGAGATGCCATATTGCGTGTACGTTTGACCTGAAGCAGGAGCCGGATGCGTTAGTAGTGCAAGTCCGGATCTGTGCCGGGGGCCTGCCGAGCAGAGTTATTATTACTGCGAGGTAGGGCTCTACGGCGACCCCTAAGAAAATGTAATAACTTATTGTTATTTATATGTTACTTGTGGTTTATTTCTTTGGGTGTCCGGATAGTGCTTTTGTCTAATCTGATTCCTTGGAACAGGGGGTGCATTAACTGGCATGGCAAGTGGCGCTGGTGACAGAATACAGGTTGGACATTCCACCCTTATAATATAGAGTAACTTATTGTGATTTATTACCTAGGGTGTCCGGCTAATAATCCGGGTTCCCCGATAATGAGCATAAGCACAATAAAGGGCACTGAATATCTATCCATCACCGGCATTTAATGTCGTTTGTGTTAAATACTTGAAACGAAAAGGTCAATATACGCCATACTATCATGTTAGAGTGAGTGCCTAGATTATCGTCAGCTTTGGCGCTTCTCTTACCGGGGTGCAGGGGTATTTCATGATCCTTGAAGGATGGATTACCCCACTTGATATTCAGTACCGGTAAAGTGTTGCAGGATGTTATTGATTAGACGCCGTCAGATGAGGCGGCTGTGGTTGGCACGAAGATTTCCTACCTATTATCAGGAGCAATAAACATGAGCAAAGAACAAAAGAGCAATAAAGAGAACAAGAAAAAACCGGCCATGACGCAAAAAGAAAAGCGGGCTGCGAAGAAATCCAAGAAGGAGTCCTCAGGTCTAATGGCTAATGGCTAATGGCTAATAGCGTTAAGTCTGGTTTTTTTTAAAAGATACATGTAAACGAGGTAAAACTTGTACGGCTTTATGCCGGTTATATACGAGTTTCAAGGCCTGCGTTTGCGTTTGAACACTACTCATCATTCAGGTTGGTTGCCGCTGGCGGTCACCCCGTGTCTAAGTTTTTCCCTGAGTCATCATATCGTGTAGACTTGCTCTGCATTTTTAATAAAGGTCAAAATGGAATGGCGATGAATGATCAAACAGAACTGGATGTAACTCGCTGGCAATTAATCTTTGTCAGTTGGCTGGTGGCGGCCATCTCTACCTTGGGTAGTCTTTTTTTTAGTGAGGTGATGGAACTGGTGCCCTGTGTGCTGTGTTGGTATCAGCGGATCTTTATGTTTCCTTTGGCGATGATTTTGCTCATGGCCTTGCATCCTCTGGATACGCGGGTGGTGCGTTATGCCTTGCCCCTGGCGGTTATCGGTCTGATTTTTACCCTCTACCATTGTCTGTTGTTTTTTGGTTTTATCCCTGAGAACCTTCAGCCCTGTAGTCAGGGTGTCTCATGTGCAGATGCCAGTATGGAACTGTTTGGGTTTTTGCCGATCCCGCTGCTTTCATTGGCCTCATTTGTGGTCATTATTGTGTTGCTACTGAAAATCCGCGCGCTTAGCCGATGAACTATTTGTTTAATGATTTGTCTCTGATATGCCTTTTAAACCAGGATATAAAAATATGAAAAAAAACCATGTTACGTTGATTGCCGTGGGAGTGATGGGGCTGGCCTTTGTGGCGGCGGCGGTGTTCTATAATACGGATAAGACGCAGGTGCAAAATGAACGCGCCTCAAAACACAGTGAGGCGCTGATTAAGCCTTATTCACCCCGTGCAGGTAACTCCTACGCCAAGGTGACCATTGTCGAGTTCATGGATCCGGCTTGTGGTACTTGCCGTGATTTTCACCCTCTTGTTAAAAAGCTGTTAAAGACCTATTCCGGTAAAGTTAATCTGGTGATTCGTTATGCACCGTTTCATAAAGGTTCGGGTGAGATGGTGGCGATTCTGGAGGCATCACGCAAACAGGATAAGTTTAATGAGGTGTTGGATCTGATGTTTGAGACCCAATCCCAGTGGACGGCGAACCATCAGGTCAAGTCTGAGGTGTTTTGGCGTCTTCTGGCCAATGCCGGATATGACATTAAGCGCCTGAGAGAGGATATGAATGATCCAGATATCAAGCGAGTCATCATGCAAGATTTGGAGGATGGCAAATTAGTAGGGGCCAACAAAACACCAACCTTCTTTGTCAACGGCAAGCCCTTACCGAGCTTTGGTTATGATCAGTTACGCAATTTGGTTCAGGCTGAGGTTAGCGCTAATTACTAATATTCCCCTCTGAGAAGTATCCAGTAGTATGGAACATGGTGATGCAATAACAAGGATGTATTGCATCACCCTATTCGGGGCACGTTGTTTAATGGTCTGCCCGGTCTTATTTTATTCATCATCTTTATTTCACCAATAGCCTTTAATCTTTTCCCCTGCCTCTCCGTTTTGAGCTCTTTAGCACCTGCTATAATTGAGTGACGTTCAGCACGCACTATGATGTTAGAGTGGGTGGTGTTTGCCAGTCATGCTAATTGGGATATTTCTCTAAGCAGACAACAGAATATCCTCTAGCCCTTAAGAGGATGGACTATATTTTGTTGATATCCACAGTACATTGTAAAGCGTTATCAGAACATTATTGATTAGCTTCGGGTAAAGGAGAATTTTATAATCACCAAAGAGTTCGGATTTTCGACACGTACAGGGAGTACGTTACGTAACGACCAAAATACTGAGTTGTTACGCTCAGAACTATTTAGCATTGAACAACTGAAACGCCATGCTGTCATGTTGGCAGGCCAGCATAAAATCGACCCGCACCCTGGGGCCGACAAGTTACTGCCTCGCCTGACAGACAATCAACGCATTTTACTGGCAGCGTATGATGTCGTAACTGCCGCCGTCACGCCGGGGCACCGAGTCGTACCGGCAGAGGCCTGGTTACTCGACAACTTCTATCTCATCGAGCAGCAGATTGCTATGGCACGTCGGCATCTACCGCGTGGTTATAGCCGACAATTACCGCGACTGGCGGATGGCCTGTCAGCCGGTTTCCCGCGCATTTATGATTTGGCCCTGGAGTTGATTTCTCACATGGATGGTCGTGTCGATAGTGACAACGCCACCCAGTTTATTGCCGCCTATCAGATTGTTGAACCCTTAAGGCTCGGCGAATTGTGGGCATTCCCCATCATGTTGCAGTTGGCCCTGCTAGAAAATCTGCGTCGTGTTGCTTTGCGCATCGCCAACCGACGAGAAGAGCGCGAGGCGGCTATCATCTGGGCCGATCGCATGCTTGCCACGGCCGAAAAAGAACCGAAGTTGCTGATTCAGTTGTTGGCTGAATTTGCCTATGCCGACGTGTTATTGACCGCACCGTTTGTGGAGGAGTTCTACGCTAGACTTCAGGCACAGGGGCCTTCCATGGCCTTTGTGCAAACCTGGGTCGAACAACAGTTGCTCGAACAAGGGGTCTCCGCTGCGCAGTTGTCTGCTACGGCTGCACGAACGGCTGCGACCAACCAGATCTCTATCGCCAACAGCATTGGCAGTCTGCGTTTCATCGGTACTATGGATTGGCAAAATTACGTTGAGTCACTCAGTGTTGTTGAACAGACCCTGAGTGGAGACCCGACGGGCATGTACTCCAGTCAGGATTTTGCCACCCGCGATCGTTACCGGCATGTCATTGAAGACTTGGCAAGAAGTAGTGCATCAAGTGAGTTGGCTGTCGCACAACAAGCCATCCTGCTTGCGCAGAGTGCAACAGAGTGTGTTGGTGGCCATGACCGTAGTGCGCATATTGGTTATTACCTGATTGATCGTGGACGCTCGGTACTTGAGCAAGCAGCCGGCTGTCACGTGCCGTGGAAGCGACGCTTCAACCGAGCCTGCCGACGTTACCGTTTACCTCTTTATCTCAGCCCCATTTTGTTGCTTACGCTACTTTTAATCTCGGTGGTGCTTTTTCCTTTTAGTGGTTTTGAACCGGCGGACTGGCGTTACTGGTTTTTTGTCGTCACGGGTCTTATTAGCGTCTCGGCACTGGCTATCTCACTGGTTAACCTGTTTGTTACGCTTGCCTTGCCACCGCGTGCGTTACCGCGCCTGGATTTTTCAAAGGGCATTCCAACGGCGCATCGCACCATGGTAGTAGTGCCGACCTTACTGAGCAAACCGCAAGAGATCGATGACCTGCTTGAAGCCCTGGAGATCCGTTATCTCGGTAATCGTGATAGCAATCTATTTTTTGCCTTGCTCACGGATTTCCGTGATGCGCCAGAGTGTACTCAGCCCGGTGATGAGGCCTTGCTTGCTTACGCGCGTACGGCGCTGCAAACACTCAATCAAACCTACCATGAAGATCGTCCGACTGTTTTTTATCTGTTGCACCGGCCTCGGGTATGGAATCCACATGAAGGGGTGTGGATGGGGTATGAACGCAAACGCGGCAAACTGGAACAGTTTAACGCCCTGTTGCGCGGTGAAGCGCAAACGGCATTTTGTGATGTTGTTGGTGATGCCTCTATTTTTAGTTCGATCAAGTACGTCATCACCCTCGATACGGATACACAATTGCCTCGCGATGCGGCACGCACACTGATTGGTAATCTTGCCCATCCACTTAATCGCCCGGTCTATGCTGCGGACAAAGGACGCATCGTTGATGGTTATGCGATTCTGCAACCTCGTGCTTCCATCAGCCTGACCAGTGCCGCCCAGTCACGGTTTAGCAAGCTGTTTGCCGGTGAATCCGGCATTGATCCCTATACACGCGAAATATCAGATATCTACCAGGATGTGTTTAGTGAAGGCTCGTTTGTGGGCAAAGGTATTTATGATGTGGACGCCTTTCGGCAGGCCGTTGATGGACGCTTCCCGGACAACCTTATTCTCAGTCATGACCTGTTAGAAAGCGGTTATGCACGTTCGGCCTTAGTGACCGATATTGACCTAATTGAAGAACATCCACACAGTTATGCCATTGATGTGAGTCGGCGTCACCGCTGGATACGGGGTGATTGGCAACTGGCAGCCTGGTTGCTGCCGAGTGTGCCGGGGCCGGATGATATCAATGGGGCGAAGGCCAAGCGGCAAGCCAATCCACTCTCTGTCTTGTCTATATGGAAGATCTTCGACAACCTGCGCCGTAGTTTGGTATCGCCAGCACTGTTTGCCTTATTAGTAGGCGGCTGGTTATTTGGTCCCGGATCGATGTGGCTCTGGCCCCTGTTGCTTGTGGCGGTGATGTTCTTGCCCGGCCTGCTATCCATTATGATCGAGTTTATCTGCAAGCCTGCTGAGCGTGACTGGTTCGTACATCTGATTCAGACCAGTAAGAACATGGGCCGACCCGCAGCACATGCCTTTTTAACGCTGGTCTTGTTGCCCTATGATGCATTCATTTGCCTGGACGCGATCTTGCGCTCTGCTGTGCGCATGTTATTCACGCGGCGCGGTTTATTGCTCTGGCATACAAAGGCCTATGCTCGCCGTAATGCACGCCGTACCGTGTTTGATTATTTTCGTGAGATGTGGATTGCACCTGCGATAGCATTGGCAGTGGGTTTAGTGCTGGGCACGGAAGGGGCTTTGCTCGTGTGGCCAACCCTCACATTGGAGTGGTTCTCCTGGGCTCCCGTGTTGTTGCTCTGGTGTGTTGCGCCCATCGTGGGCTGGTGGATCAGCAAACCACTGTTGGCCCCAGCCGCAGATTTGACCCCTGAACAGCGCAGCTTTCTGCGTATATCGGCGCGGCGCACCTGGCGTTTCTTTGCTGAGTTTGTCGGTGCAGAGGATAACTGGTTACCACCCGATAATTTTCAGGAATACCCCGCCCCTGCCATCGCCTCGCGTACCTCGCCTACCAACATAGGTATGTCCTTGCTGGCGGATCTGTCGGCCTACGATTTTGGTTATATCTCTGCTGGAGAGTTCCTGCAACGCACTGAAAATACCCTGACGAGCATGGAAAAACTGGAACGTTATCGTGGTCATTTTTATAATTGGTACGACACCCGTACCCTGAAAACACTGCACCCACAATATGTGTCTTCGGTGGACAGTGGCAATCTGGCCGGTGCTTTACTCACCTTGCAAGCAGGACTGCTGGAGTTGAAGGATCAACCCGTGTTATCGGTTAACGCGTTCCAGGGTCTGCAAGATACCTTGCAGGTGCTGGTTGAGCACGTGCCTGTGGAATTCGCGCCGAATCTTGCGAAGAAGGTTCAGTATTTACAGGAGACACTACAAAAACTCACACAAAATGGCCCGCCACAGACACTGGCAGATGCCGGTGCTGTCGTGGCTGAGATGCATCGTATTGGCAGTGAGTTGCTGGCCTGGTTGCCTGCGGATATTGATATCGACGGTGAACTCTATTATTGGGCTGCGGCGTTCGATAAACAGTCTTGCGCAATTCGTGATGACCTGTGCTTTTTGGTGAAGGAACCACAGCACATCGACAAAATTCCGACGCTGGAGGCATTGGCCAGAGAGCGAAGCGGCGCTACAGAAGCCTTTTCGTCAGCGGCGGCAAAACGATGCAGAATTATTGATGATTTGGTGGCTCGTTGCACCGAACTGGCGCTGATGGATTTTGATTTTCTCTATGATACCGCCAGTGGTTTACTTAGCATTGGTTATGACGTGGGTGAACGGCGTCGTGATCCGGCTTGTTATGACCTGTTGGCATCCGAGGCACGTCTGGCCAGTTTCCTGTTTATTGCGCAGGGCCAGGTACCGCAAAAACACTGGTTCGCACTCGGTCGGCTGTTGACCAGTCATGGCGGCAACGTGAGTCTGATTTCATGGAGCGGCTCCATGTTCGAATACCTCATGCCACAGTTGATTATGCCGAGCTATGAAAACACCTTATTGGATCAGACCTGTAAGGCCGCCGTCGCACGTCAGATCGAATACGGTCGTCAACGTGAAGTGCCCTGGGGAATTTCTGAATCCTGTTATAACGCCACTGACATGCACCAGGTCTATCAATATCGGGCCTTTGGCGTGCCGGGTTTGGGTCTCAAACGTGGACTGGGTGACGACCTGGTGATCGCACCCTATGCCAGCGCGCTGGCGTTGATGGTGATGCCAAGGGAAGCATGCCGCAACTTGCAGACCCTGGCCGACAATGGCTTCCTGGGTGACTACGGTTTTTATGAGGCCATCGACTACACCCCTTCGCGTGTACAGCGCGGGAAAAATAATGCCATCGTGCGCACCTTCATGGCACATCATCAAGGCATGAGTCTGTTGTCCTTTGCCCATGTCTTGCACAACCAGCCCATGCAGCGCCGGTTCATGTCCGACCCCCAGGCACGGGCCACCGAGCTGCTATTACAGGAACGTGTGCCGAAGAAGGGTGCGACCTTGCACCCACACGCGGCAGAAGTGAGCGCGGCCTCGCACCCGCCTGCTGCGGAAAAAGGCTCGATCATGCGTGTTTTTACCGAGCCAAACACCGCCACACCAGAAGTGCACCTGTTATCCAATGGTCGTTACCACGTCATGGCCACCCATACCGGTGGTGGTTACAGTCGCTGGCATGACCTGGCGGTTACTCGCTGGCGCGAAGACGCCACGATTGATGGCTGGGGCACTTTTATTTATTTGCGTGATGGTGAGAGTGGGCGTTATTGGTCAACGGCCTATCAACCGACCCTGCGTAAGGCCGATCACTACGAGGCCATCTTTGTCCAGGCACGTGCAGAATATCGTCGCCGTGATCAGTTCATCGAAACTCATACCGAGGTCAGCGTATCACCGGAAGATGATGTCGAGATCCGCCGTGTCACCCTGACCAATTTGTCAGCCCGTGCCCGTCATATCGAGGTGACCAGTTATGCCGAGGTCGTGTTGGCACCGCTAAATGCCGATCTGGCCCATCGCTCTTTTAGCAATCTGTTTGTGCAGACGGAAATTCTGCCCGAGCGGCAGGCGATCCTCTGCACACGTCGCCCCCGTACACCGGGTGAGCAGGTGCCGTGGATGTTCCATCTGTTGGCCGCACCGGGCGCAGATGTTGGCGAGCCGTCCTATGAGACAGACCGTGCCAAATTCATCGGCCGGGGCCGCACGGCGGCCAATCCGTTGGTCATGGATAGTCGCGATCGTGTGCCCAACTTAACGAAGCCGTCGCCACAACATTTGTCGAACAGCGATGGCTCGGTACTTGATCCCATTGTCGCCATTCGTCGCGCCATTCGTTTGCAAATCGATGAGTCGGCCACCGTGCAGGTCATCTCTGGTGTGGCCGATACCCGCGAGGCAGCATTGGCCTTGCTGGACAAATATTGTGACCGGCACTTTGTTGAACGGGCCTTTGAAATGGCCTGGTTCCAAAGTCAGGAGGTGTTACACCACATCAAGGCCAGCGAGGCCGATGCCCAGGTCTATGGTCGCCTTGCTACATCGGTGATTTATGGCCATGCCTTGCGCCGCGCAGCACCCAGCGTGATTGTCCGCAATAAACTCGGCCAGTCCGGTCTATGGCGCTTTGGCATCTCGGGTGATCTGCCCATCGTACTGATACGTGTTGGTGACCTGAACCGCATCGAACTGGTCAAACAGGTATTACAGGCCCATACCTATTGGCGCATGAAGGGGTTGAGTGCCGATCTTGTGATCCTGAATGAGGATTTTTCCGGTTACCGGGCGGTGTTACAAGACCAGATCATGGGGCTGATCAATGCGGGTCCCGAGGCACATATTCTTGACAAACCGGGTGGTGTCTTTGTACGACGCGCGGAAGAGCTTTCCGAAGAGGATCGGGTGTTGTTCCAGACGGTCGCCCGCATCGTATTGACCGATAGCGCCGAGACGCTGCTTGAGCAAGTGGAACGTCGCATCCCGGCTGAGCCCATGCTGAATCGACTGATCCCGGTGTTGCGAGCGGCAGTTGAACCAGACCAGCCTTTGTTGGCGCGTGAACGCATTTTTTGCAACGGCCTGGGGGGCTTCACCCCCGATGGTCATGAATACGTTGTCAGCCTCGAACCGGGACAAAGTACCCCGGCACCGTGGGTCAATGTTATTGCTAGCCCGCACATCGGTACCGTGGTTAGTGAGAGTGGTAGCGCTTATACCTGGGTGGAAAATGCCCACGAATTTCGCCTCACCACCTGGCACAATGACCCCATCAGCGACAGTAGTGGTGAAGCGCTCTACATCCGTGATGAAGAGACCGGTGAGTTCTGGTCACCCACCCCCTTGCCAGCCTGCGGCAAGTCAGGTTATGTCTGCCGACACGGCTTTGGTTATAGTGTATTCGAGCATTACGAAGCCGGTATTTCCTCAGAGCTGTCTATCTACGTGGCGATGGATGCCCCTGTTAAGTTCGCGGTGGTCAAACTGCGCAACTATTCTGGCCGTGCGCGTTATTTGTCTTTGACCGGTTATTGGGAGTTGGTGCTGGGTGAATGGCGACACGCCAATATGATGCACGTTGTCACCGAAACCGACCCACATAGCGGGGCACTGTTTGCCTACAATGCCTATGGCCGTGAATGCGGCAATCGGGTGGTCTTTGCCCAGATCAGCGAGGCAGAGCGCACGGTGAGCGGCAGTCGCACCGAGTTTATTGGCCGCAATGGTACGCTGAGTAATCCAAGGGTCATGCGCCGCGAACGTTTGTCCGGCAAGACGGGTGCCAGCCTTGATCCCTGTGCTGCCATACAGACCCAGTTCGATCTGCTTGATGGGCAAGAACGTGAAATCGTATTCATCTTTGGCGCGGCCAACAATACCACCGAAGCACAGCACTTGATCCAGCGTTTTGGCGGCCCGGCAGGTGCACACCAGGCATTGGAAGCCGTGTGGGGATACTGGAACCACACCTTGGGCGCGGTACATGTCGAAACCCCGGATCCCGCACTCAATGTACTGACCAATGGTTGGCTGGTTTACCAGACAATCTCCTGTCGGCTTTGGGGTCGTAGTGGTTATTATCAGTCCGGTGGAGCCTACGGATTCCGCGATCAATTGCAGGACACCATGTCACTGCTCCACACCACCCCGTGGCTGGCCCGCGAGCAGATCATTCGTTGCGCCGAGCGCCAGTTTAGTCAGGGCGATGTACAACATTGGTGGCACCCACCGGGCGGGCAGGGAGTGCGTACCCACTTCTCCGATGACTATCTGTGGTTAGCCTATGCCACTTGCCGTTATGTCCAGGCAACCGGCGATAAAAGTCTGCTCAACGAGACCGTGCCTTTTCTCGAAGGCCGCGAGTTGAATCCGGAAGAAGAGGCCTATTACGATCAGCCGCAACGTTCCTCTGAAACGGCCAGTCTCTATGAACATTGTCTGCGTGCCATTAAACATGGCCTGCGCTTTGGCGAACATCAATTACCACTGATGGGCTGCGGTGACTGGAACGATGGCATGAATCTGGTGGGACGTGACGGCAAGGGCGAAAGCGTTTGGCTGGCCTGGTTCCTCTACGAAAACCTGCAACAGTTTGCCGAGCTGGCGCGTACACGAAGTGACAGTGACGTGGTTGACATGTGCATCGAGCAGGCCGAGTTATTGCGTAATAATATTGAAAGCAACGCCTGGGACGGCGAGTGGTATCGACGAGCCTATTTTGATGACGGCACCCCTTTGGGTTCGGCTGAAAATGATGAATGCCAGATTGACTCCATCAGCCAGAGTTGGGCCGTTATCTCAAACGGCGGCGAACCCAAACGAGCACGGCAAGCGATGGAGTCGGTAGACAAACGACTGGTACGACGTGATACGCAGTTAATCCAACTGCTCGATCCACCCTTTGATAAATCAAAGCTTGAACCCGGATATATCAAAGGCTACGTACCCGGCGTGCGTGAAAATGGTGGCCAATATACCCATGCCGCCATTTGGACCACCACGGCCTTTGCCATGCTCGGTGATAAAGAACGTGCCTGGGAACTGTTTACCATGCTCAACCCCATTAATCGCGGCAGTCAGCGGGAAGAAAGCGAACGCTACAAAGTTGAGCCTTACGTCATGAGTGCTGATATCTACGGCGCAGCACCCCACACCGGGCGTGGCGGCTGGACCTGGTACACCGGAGCAGCAGGCTGGATGTATCGACTAAGCGTAGAAACACTGCTCGGCCTGCAACTGCAAGGGGATCACCTACGCATCGCACCTTGTGTCCCGACCCATTGGGATGGCTACAAAATTCACTACCGCTATCGTGATACCTTCTACCACATCACCATCAAATGCGGCGGTAAAGCGGCAGAGCATGTCACCCACGTTATACTGGATAATGTTAAGGTGAATAGCCAGGATGGAATAGGAAAGATACCCCTGGCAGATGATCGTCGGGATCATTTCGTCGAAGTAACATTGGGCTAGACAACACCGGGGCATCACATGCGCCCGGTTGATAGCATCACCTTTGTCGATCATCACGGGCAATATAAATGATTTTACATAGATACTCATTTAATCTAATTCTACCTTAAGGGCACATTAGGCGTCTTACGTGACATACATATCCTTACTTCGCGGCATAAATGTAAGTGGCCAAAAAAAAATAAACATGGCCGATCTTAAATCGCTGTATGAAAATATAGGCTTTGAGGAGGTGACGACTTATATTCAAAGCGGCAACGTGATCTTTGAATCAAAAAAAATAAAAAAAACAGATTTAAAATCAACCATTGAAAAAGTCATTGAAAAAAAATACAAATTCCATGTCCCCGTGGAGATACGCACAAGCAAAGAGTTAAAAACCATCATCGAGAACTGCCCATATGAAGAGGCCATGATCGAAGACAATGGAACAAAAATTTTGGTCACCTTTTTACAGACCCTTCCATCAACAAAAAAAATAAAAATACTGACAGAATATGTAAAAGCACCCGAAAAACTAACCGTTCAAGGCCGTGAAGTGTACCTATATTGCCCAAATGGATACGGAAGAAGTAAATTAACAACGACATTTCTAGAAAATAAATTGGCTGTTTCGGCAACAACCCGGAATTGGAAAACGGTACGTAAGCTACACGAATTATCGATATAACGAAACTGAATTCCCACGCCACACCCAACTCGTAAGATGTAGTGAGCCTTGCAAACCGCATCAATAACACATACTTGTAATGAATATTGTTAATATAGATGTTCGGTTAAGCCCGGTTTTCATTGATTCAAACACCCGCCCATATAACGGCCCGTCATTCATTGATTCAAACATCCCCTGTCATTTATTAAAACACCACCCGTCCTTTATTTATTCAAACACTACCCGTCCTTTATTCAACCCCGTAGGGGCGCATTGCATGCGCCCAGTCAAAACAACCCCCACCATCAACAAACCCCACAACCCAAACCACATCAAAACAACCGCCCATATAACGGCCCGTCATTTATTAAAACACCACCCGTCCTTTATTTAACACCGTAGGGGCGCATTGCATGCGCCCAGTCAAAATAACCTGCTAAGTTGAACCGCCACTTTTTTAAAAAAAAGCACAAAAACCAAGAGTTATTAATGGATGATTAAGTATTTTTTAAGACGGGATGTCTGCTTAGGTCGGTGAGCTTTGCGAACCGCATCAAAAATGCACGGCCTTTGATAGGGTTGTTTTGTAATGCACCAACTTGATAAGAATAAAAGAAAAATTAGCCATATTTGGTACTTCTGCGAACAAGGTACTTTCAATCGGTAAGTTGACTGACATATTCAATGGGCCTGGAAGTAAAGATGGATGACCACGCAAGACCACCGCATAATAAAATTTCCCCCCAGCCAGCTGGAAGTTAACCGGAATACGGCAATAAAGTATAGTTAACGTGTAATAATTTATTCATATTATGAGTTACGTCACTTGAAGTATAGTATTTTCAGGAGTAGAGGTGTACTATCTATGTAATAGTTCGCGCATATTAAGAATTGTTGCACTTTAGATATACTATGAAAACGATGACTGGATTAGGAAAAGCCGATCGGCAGCGCTTATCAGCGGTGCTGCGGGGAACAAAAGTGACGATAACCGTTGCGGAGGCATCTGAAATACTTGATATGCCAGCTTCTGGCACGGCCAAGTTATTGTCACGTTGGGCAAAAAAAGGATGGTTGTCTCGGGTTCGTCGGGGCCTATATATTGCTATCCCATTGGAGTCACGCACGGTAGATATACCGCTGGAAGATGCCTGGGTGATAGCGGATAAGCTTTATACGCCATGCTATATCGGGGGCTGGAGTGCGGCAGAATACTGGGATTTGACTGAGCAGTTATTTCGCACCGTGATAGTTCTAACAACACAACGACCCAGAGACCGTAAACCATCCATTAAGGGAACGGAGTTTTTAATAAGAACGGTATCTGATAAAGTGATGTTTGGTTTAAAATCAGTTTGGCGAGGGCCGCTCAAGGTTCATGTATCAGACCCAACCCGAACAATTCTCGACATGTTAAGTGACCCACTATTAGGTGGCGGATTACGTTCAACCATCGACATGTTTAGAAATTACATCAGTTCAGAAAAGAAAGATTTAAAGCTACTAATTGAATATGCTGATCAACTCGGTAACGGCGCAGTTTTCAAACGCCTTGGCTTTTTACTCGAAAAATATGCAGAAAATGAACAGGACATTATTGGACAATGTCGAGAAAAATTAACCACCGGGAACGCCAAGCTTGATCCTGCATTAAAGGCGGAAAAATTAATTACACGTTGGCGCTTATGGGTGCCTGAACGATGGGCAAAGGGGTAGTGTTGTGATCGACAGACAGGAAGTCATGGATTTTTCACGTGAGTTTGGACTCTCTCCGCAGGTTATAGAGAAGGATTACACTTTGGGTTGGCTACTGGCCGGGATTGCAGCCAATCCGGAAATTGGCCAGAGCTGGGTATTTAAAGGCGGCACCTGTTTAAAAAAATGTTACTTTGAAACATATCGTTTTTCAGAAGATCTGGATTTTACATTAACAGACCCTGACCACCTTGGTGAAGCATTCTTACTTGAGACCTTTAATCAAATTTCCACCTGGATATATGACCACTCAGGTATCGAGATCCCCGCAGATACCCTTCGATTTGAAATCTATGAGAATCCACGGGGAAAAAATTCAGCACAGGGTCGGGTAGGTTATCGTGGCCCCATGCAAAGACGTGGTGACACGCCACGAATAAAATTAGATCTGACCGATGATGAAATCCTGGTTTTAGAGCCAGTCATGCGCGAAGTTCATCACCCATATTCAGATCGGCCAGCAGAAGGTATTCATGTTCGCAGTTATGGCTTTGAGGAAGTCTTTGCTGAAAAATTACGTGCATTGGTTGAGCGCGAACGGCCAAGGGATTTATATGATGTTGTTCACTTGTATAGGCGCGAGGGCATCAATCCTGATCGCGCATTAATAATGAGCACCTTATTTGCGAAATGTCAGTTTAAAGGTATAGCCGTACCGACTATTGAGGTTCTTACTAATCAGCCTGAAAGGATAGACCTGGAAGCAGACTGGGAACACATGCTGGCTCACCAACTACCCGTTCTTCCACCCTTTCAACAGTTCTGGGATGAACTGTCCGATGTATTTGATTGGTTACACGAGACCAGGGAAAAAGTAATTTTAGGTGCGGTGCAAGCTTTTGGCGGTGGTACCATTGATGAGTCTTGGAACCCACCTGCTATGGCACAAGCATGGCATACCCAAGTCCCGCTTGAGGTCGTTCGTTTTGCCGCCGCAAACAGGCTCTGTGTTGACCTTGAGTATAATGATGAACATAGATTAATTGAGCCGTATTCATTAAGAAAAACGCAAGACGGGAATATACTGCTCTACGCAGTGCGCCATGAAGATGGAGAGGTACGCTCTTATCGAGTAGAAAGGATTCAGGGAGCAATAGCGACTAATGTTTCGTTTAGTCCAAGATATACGATTGAATTAACGGCTTCCGGGCCACTTCACGCACCAGATACAGAACGCACATCAACTCGGCGCGTGAGTAGTTTTGGCGGCAGCCGAAAAAGCAACGATAGTGGGCCAACCTATGTTGTGGAATGCGCGTATTGTGATAAAAAATTCAGACGAAAAACCAATACGACAACATTGAAGGCTCACAAAGATAAAGATGGATATCCCTGCTCAGGAAGGCATGGGTATTTAGTCGATACTGTTTATTAGATTGACGGTGAGCCAGATGGAACCGTCATGCTTTTACCCATTTGGAAATATTAAAAATGAGTTCACATAAATGACCCAAAACACCAACAACCTCGCCGCTTACATCTGGTCTCTGGCCGATCTATTACGCGGTGATTTCAAGCAAAGCCAATACGGTCGAGTTATTTTACCGTTTACCCTGTTGCGCCGTCTTGAAGGCGTGTTGGAGGGCAGTAAAGTAAAGGTGCTGGCCGAATATACAAAAGTGCAGAAGATGAAGTTGCCGGAAGAGGCGGAAGAGATGCTTTTGTTACGGGCCACCAAGCAACGGGCCACCAAGAGACTGTCCTTTTTCAATACCTCTAAAATGGATCTTTCCAAACTGGGTGAAGCGGGTATCAAGGCGAATTTGGAATCTTATATCCAGTGTTTTTCTAAAGATGCCCGTGAGATCTTTGAGTACTTTAACTTTGGTGAGTTTATTGGCCAGCTCAACGATGCCAACCTGTTATATAAGGTTGTGCAGAAAGTAAGAACCATGGACTTGAGCCCCAAGGCTATTTCTAACCATGACATGGGTAAGGTGTTTGAAGAGTTGATCCGGCGTTTTGCGGAAAGTTCGAATGAAACCGCCGGGGAACACTTTACCCCGCGTGATATCGTACACCTGACGACATCGCTGGTGTTTATGGAAGATGATGACGCCCTCACCACTCCGGGCATTATCCGTACCATCTATGACCCCACCGCCGGGACAGGCGGATTTTTGTCGGAAGGCATGGAGTATGTTGAAAAACTGAATCCGCAAGCCGTGATACGTGCCTATGGGCAGGAACTCAACCCCGAGAGTTACGCCATCTGTAAGGCGGATATGCTTATCAAAGGGCAGGATGTCACTAATATCAAATTGGGTAATACCTTATCCAATGACCAACTCTATGCCGATAAATTCGATTACATGCTCTCTAATCCGCCCTTTGGTGTAGATTGGAAAAAGATTGAAGGCGACATTAAAGACGAGAACATCCTGAAAGGTTTTGATGGCCGTTTTGGCCCCGGCCTGCCCAGGGTATCTGATGGCTCACTGTTATTTCTCTTGCACCTGATCAGTAAGATGCGTGATGTATCTGACGACGTACAGGGAAGTACTCGTGTCGCGAGAGGCACGACGCCGGGATCGACTGGGGCAAGAATTGGTATTATCTTAAACGGTTCGCCATTGTTTACCGGTGGGGCCGGTTCCGGTGAATCGGAGATCCGACGTTATATATTAGAGGCCGACCTGCTGGAGGCCATTGTCGCCTTGCCAACGGATATGTTCTACAACACCGGTATTGCCACCTATGTTTGGATACTGTCGAATAAAAAGACCAAAGAACGCAAAGGCAAGGTACAACTGATCAATGGCGTGAACCTGTGCGGTAAAATGCGCAAGTCTTTAGGTTCTAAACGTAATGTGATGGATGACGATGACATTGCCATTATTACTCGCAGCTTCGGTGCCTTTGAAGTGGTCGATGCCCGTGCCCTCTCTGAATTGGGTTTGAACAAACCGGTCGAGCAAAAAAGCAGCCGTGGTCGTCAGGCGGCCAATCCAAAGACCGAAGCGCCCAAGACCTTTTCCAGCAAGATCTTTCACAACCATGAATTTGGTTATCGCCGCATCACCATCGAACGCCCCTTGCGCGAATCGTATCAGTTCAGTGACGAACGCATCGCCGAGCTGTGCTTTGCCAACAAGCCACTCAGCGAACCCATGAAATGGATTTATAAAGAATTCGGTCATGAGTGGACGGATGACCCTAAGTGCAAAAAATACGGTGTGTTAACCGAACACAAAGTGATTATCCGTAACTACATTAAAACCCACTTTAGTGAACTAAAAGAAGCAAAGGTAAAAGAGTTGCTGGATCGAAAGACATGGCAAAGCCAAAAACAAATCCTGCTCAAAGCTAGACAACTACAACAAGCTATCGGCATTGAGCAGCATGATGACATGAATGGTTATGATGATGCCATAAAGGCAACGGGCATAAAGTTAGACACCCATGAGAAAAAACAGATCACTAATGCCGTCAGTTGGAAAAACCCCGATGCTGAAAAAGTCATCAAGAAAATCCACAGCCGCTCCTCGACATCCATGTCGCTGCGGCATACCGGTCGTCCTGACCATAAAGGCAAGGCCATGCCTGTTTATGGCTTGCTTGAAGTCGATGGCCCCAATAATGAAAAAATAGTGCTGGAATACAAGGCCGATGGTGAACTGCGTGATTTTGAAAATGTTGCGCTTGATCCCTCCAGAGATGTGAATGAAATCAACGAGGCCTACTTCGCCAAAGAAGTACAACCCCATGTGCCCGATGCCTGGATCGAGGCCAGCAAAAAAGACGAAAAAGATCTTCAGATCGGCATTGTCGGTTATGAAATACCCTTTAATCGACATTTTTATGTCTATCAACCACCGAGGGATTTGGCCGAGATTGATGCGGACTTGGATAAGGTGAGTGGTGAGATCATGGGGCTTCTGCAAGAGGTGCATTCCTGATGGTATTTTTCCGCAATTGTTGTGTTACAACTGTATTTATTCAGTCACGTATAAAACATATGCTCTTTCGCGGCGAGCAGGAACGCTTTGCACCCACGAAAATAACCGTACTAGGGGCATTCGGAAGGAGATACTCATAAATGGCTAATTATGCAACTTATCCGGAACATATCGCTTCGGGAATTGAATGGGTAGGTACAGTACCAAAAGATTGGTCTGTAAAACCTTTGTTTGGTGTTGCCAGTACTGAATCCATAAAAAATATGGATGGAAATGTAACAAATGTTCTATCGTTAAGTTATGGAAACATTATTAGGCGTAATATTGAAGAAAATTTTGGTTTGCTACCAGAATCATTTAATACATATCAAATAGTAAACCCCGGAGAACTAATACTTCGATTAACTGATTTGCAAAACGATAAACGCAGTCTGAGAGTAGGGCAAGTTAAGGAGAAAGGAATAATTACATCCGCCTACTTGAAGTTAGTTGCCAAGAATCAATCAATTAACGATATATATTTATATCGTTTGCTGCATTCTTACGACACAACCAAAGTGTTTTATGGCATGGGTGGTGGTTTAAGGCAGTCTATGAAGTTTGAGGAGATGCGACGATTACCGATTCTCGTTCCTTCAATTAAAGAGCAAGAAATAATAGCCAATTTTCTCGATCACGAAACCGCCAAAATCGATACCCTGATCGAAAAACAACAACAGCTCATCAAACTGTTAAAAGAAAAACGCCAGGCAGTGATTAGTCATGCCGTCACCAAAGGTTTAAATCCCAACGCACCCATGCGTGACTCAGGTGTTGAGTGGTTAGGCGAAGTGCCGGGGCATTGGATATTACCGAAAGTCTCACATGTTGGCAGAGTATTGAATGGTAGTACACCCGATAAAAACAACCTTTCTTATTGGGCTGATGGCAAAATCCCTTGGCTGGCTTCCTCATGTCTAAATAGTGACATTGTTAGTGAGCCGACTTCATATATTTCACGCAAAGCATACAATAATAGTTCGGTAGAATTGATATCAACAGAATCACTTCTGGTTGGAATGGTAGGGCAAGGAAAAACTAGAGGGACGTCAGCTATCTTATCTTTCGATTCTTGTATTAATCAAAATATGGCTGCTGTAATACCTGCCGATAAAGTGAAAGTTAAATTTCTTTTTTACCTCTTTAATGCGATGTATGACGACTTAAGAGAGCTAGGTCGAGGTGGAAACCAGGCTGCGTTAAACTGTGAAATTATTGGGGCACTTAGAATACCTTTACCATCAATAAATGAACAAAAAGAAATTATTGATTTTCTCGATTGTTTGCTCGACAAGTTAGGGCAAATAAGCGACCTTGCAAGTAAACAGGTTGATATTCTTCAAGAACGTCGCACAGCCCTAATTTCCGCCGCCGTCACTGGTAAAATAGATGTAAGAAACTGGGTTACTCCCTCGCATCCATGCGCCCGCGACATTGGTACTTCCTGCACGTCACAAGCCCCGGTGGATTCCCGCTTGCACGGGACAGATGTCATTGAGGAAGATGTCGCATGAGTACTGAAGATCAAGAGCCAGAGAGTGGCTTGCGTCTGGGGTGTCGCCTTGAGGGGGAGTCGCTTTGCTTGACTCTTCATCAAATGGCCAATCTGTTTGGGCGTGATAAATCGGTGATTCATCGGCATGTAAAGTCTATTTCTGGTGATGCTGAGCTGCTGCGGGGGCAACTGTTGCAAAATATGCAACCGTTCAAGCACTCAGATTTAAGAGGAATAAGCTTGTCGAACATAATCATGATGGGGGGGATTCGTTGATGTCAGAGGGTAATAAACCATTACTGATTTATAAAACCGAGAATGGTGTGATCGAGGTTCGGCTTGAGGGTGATACCGTATGGCTAAGCCAGGCACAACTGGCTGAGTTGTTTGGAACTAAACGTCCAGCCATTACTAAGCATTTAGGTAATATTTTTAAATCCAATGAGTTAGACGATAATTCAGTATGTTCCATTTTGGAACATACTGCCGCTGATGGTAAACGTTACAAAACGAAGCATTACAATTTAGATGCAATCATTTCGGTCGGTTATCGGGTGAATTCTGCCAGTGCCACGCGCTTTCGACAATGGGCAACCATGCGTTTAAAAGAGCATTTGATACAGGGATATACATTAAACGAACATCGCCTGTCTCAGCATCAGGAACAACTGCATAAATTAGAGCAAACCTTAACCCTGTTTCAGCAGAATGTGATCGATCAAGCCGACTTACCAGAAGCGCAAGGTTTAGTGAAGGTGATAGCCGATTATGCACGAACCTTTGTGCTGCTAAATCAATTTGATAGTGAGCGGCTACCAACGGCTAATTTTGATGAAGATATTCGTTACCAGATTAACTACGATGAAGCTAAAGTTGCAATTGAAATCTTACAAAAAGATTTAATGACCAAAGGTGAAGCAACGGAGCTAGTGGGTAATGAAAAGGATGATAGCTTTGCCGGCGTGTTAGGGGCCGTAGTGCAATGCTTTGACGGGCAATACCTGTACCCCAGCATTGAGGAACAGGCAGCGCACTTGCTGTATTTTGTGATTAAAAACCACCCCTTTAGTGACGGTAATAAACGCATCGGTGCTTTTTTGTTTATTTGGTTTTTACAGCGTAATCAACACCACTTAAAAATCAGTGGCGAGCTAAAAATTAATGATAATGCTCTGGCTGCCATTGCGTTGTTGGTGGCACAAAGTGACCCCGCACAAAAAGCATTAATGATTCATTTAATTATGAATTTAATTCGTTAGCGAATAGCTATTAGTAAGAATTAATGGACTTGATTAAAAATGGGTAAAGAAAACGAACTTACTTTTCAAAACGATATGATTCAGCAATTGATCGCCAATGGTTGGTTATTGGGTAAACCTGAAAACTACGACCGTAAGCTGGCTTTGTACTCGGAAGACCTGTTGGGTTTTGTTAAAGAGACGCAAGATGCTCAGTGGCAAAAATTCTGTAAACTCTATCCCAATAACCCGGAACAAAAATTATTAGAGCGTGTTGCCTCTCAGTTGAATAAGGCTGACCCCAATGCGGCCAATGCAGAACTTCGTACCTTTGGCACCTTGGGGGTGTTGCGGCGTGATATTCGTGATCGTGGCACTCGCTTTAGCCTGTGTCAGTTTAAACCCGAACATGATCTGAATCCGGACACACTGGCGCGTTATCAGAAAAACCGTCTACGTGTGGTGCCGGAGTTAGTCTATAGCCCCTGGGCAACCGATGAGCATGAGGCAGAAATAGGCGTCCGCGCTAAAAAGTGGCGTATTGATCTGGTGTTATTTGTAAATGGTTTGCCGGTGGCGACGCTGGAACTGAAGTCGGAATTTAAACAGACTGTACAAAATGCTATCAAACAATATAAAACCACCCGTTTCCCCATCGACCCTGTTACCAAAAAAGCCGAACCCTTATTGACCTTTAAACGCGGTGCCCTGGTGCATTTTGCAGTCAGTCAATATGAAGTGTATATGGCCACCCGGCTGGAAGGGGATGAGACTTATTTCTTGCCGTTTAATAAAGGCACCAACGAGGGCGGTGCGGGGAATGATGTGCCGGAGGATATTAATCAATACGCCACCGATTATTTATGGAATGAGGTGTTGCTGCCCGATAACCTGTTAAAGATCCTCGCTCACTATGTGCATTTACAGATTGAAGAGAAAGAGGATTGGGAGGGGCGGAAATACAAAAAGGAAACCCTGATTTTCCCCCGTTACCATCAATGGGATGTGGTTAATAAGTTGGTGAGTGCGGCGCACAGCGAAGGCCCCGGTCACAAATACCTGATTCAACACAGTGCCGGTTCGGGTAAATCCAACTCCATCGCCTGGGCGGCCCATCAGCTATCCTCACTTTATGATCCGCAGGGCAACAAACTATTTAATTCTGTCATTGTAGTGACTGATAGAACGGTATTGGACGATCAGTTGCAAGACACCATTAATCAGTTTGAGCATGTGGATGGGGCCGTTGGACGAATCAACAGGAATGAAGGTGATGGCTCCAAGTCAGAAAAACTCGCCGCCGCCCTGGAGGCCTCGCAGCCTATTATCATTGTCACCATCCAGACCTTTCCCTATGTGTTAAAAGCGATTGAGGATAGTGTTAGTTTGAAGGAACGCCAGTACGCCATCATTGCCGATGAGGCTCATTCCTCACAAACCGGATCGACCGCGCGGCAGTTAAAAGAAGTCCTGATGATTGACGCCAAAGAGGGTGATGAAGAAGAGCTGAGTTCTGAGGATATTCTGGATGCGGCTGTGGCCTCACGGCGTGCGACTCAGAATCTCAGTTATTTTGCCTTTACCGCCACACCCAAGACCAAGACTCTGGAGCTGTTTGGCCGGACACCCAACCCCAATGAACCGCCTTCTAAAACCAATAAACCCGTATCCTGGCATGTCTACAGTATGCGTCAGGCGATTGAAGAGGGCTTTATCCTGGATGTGTTAAAGAACTACACCAACTATAAGGTGGCTTATAACCTGGCCATGAAAATAGCGGCATCCGATCAGGAGGTCGAAAGTAAAAAGGCTAAAGTAAAACTTAACCAGTGGGTGCGCCTGCACGATTACAACATCGCACAAAAGGTGCAAGTGATCATTGAACACTTTAAAGACAATGTTATGGGCCTATTGGGTGGTCATGCCAAGGCTATGTTGGTGACCAGTTCGCGCAAGGAGGCGGTACGTTTTAAGCTGGGCTTTGATAAATACATCACTGAGAAAGGATACTCGAAGATTCATGCCATGGTGGCATTTTCCGGTGAAGTGGAGTTTAACGATAAAGATCCAAATGTCGAGGATCACGTCGGTGAGAAGTTTACCGAAGGCAATATGAATCCGAACCTCCTCGGTCGCGATTTGCGCAAGGCCTTTGATTCTGGCGATTATCAGGTGATGATTGTTGCCAATAAATTCCAGACCGGTTTTGACCAACCTAAATTGGTAGCCATGTACGTGGACAAGAAGTTGGGCGGCGTGGAGTGTGTGCAAACTCTGTCACGCCTCAACCGTATCTATCCCGGTAAGGCCGAGACCGGGACTTTTATCCTGGATTTCTTTAATGAACCGGAAGCGATTCTTGAATCGTTCAAACCTTATTACCAAACCGCTGAATTGGATGATGTCTCTGATCCTGATTTGATATTTGATCTCTACGACAAGCTGCGTGCCATAGGAATCTTTACCTGGCAAGAGGTGGAACAGTTTTGCATTGCTTTTTATGTCAAAAATAAAAGTAACGCTGCGATTGCCAATATTTGTAAACCGGCGGTAGAACGTTGGCAAAAACGTTATAAATATTCTATCACGGCATACAAACTCGCTAAAGATATGTTTGACCGCAGCAAGAAAACCGGTGATCCGGTATTGATAGCAAATGCTGAAAATAGCTTTAAAGAGTGCAAACAGGAAAAAGATGCCCTGGAAATCTTCAAGAAAGATCTAGGCACCTTTGTAAGGTTCTATGAATTTATGTCGCAGATTGTCGATTATGATGACCAGAATCTGGAAAAACTGAGCTTGTATGCACGCAACCTTCGCCCTTTGCTGCATGAGTCACTGCTGGAAGAGGATGAGATCGATCTGACCAGTGTGGTGATGAGTCACTACCGATTATCAAAAATACGACAACAAGACCTAAATATCCAGGATGGTGAAGGTAGTTATTTAAAACCCGGTGATGACCTGGGCACAGCAAAACCAAAGGATAGAAAAGAAGAGCTGTTATCACAGATCATCTATCGCCTTAATGAACTATTTATTATCGATCAACTTACAAAGAAAGATTTGGTTAACTACGCCTATACGATCAGGGACAAAGTTAGGGAAAATGAATCGGTAATGAAACAGATCGCCAACAATACAGCAGAACAGGCCATGCTAGGTGACTTCCACAAAGCCGTCGACGATGCCGTTATGGACAGCAGCGAAGTACACCAAAATCAGATGATGCAGCTATTATCCGATCCCACAAGAGCGAAGGGCTTTGCCAGAGTGGTGTTTGATCTGTTGAAATTGGCTGAATAAAATTAACTAGACATTAAGCAATTTATCCGTGATCTAGCTGCCTTTCAGAGAGGGGCAAACAGTTAGATAAAGTTCAGGATATGCAACTGGACAGCGTTCTGGATGCATATGTGGAAGACGGGTTAATCTTGTTTTTATGACCTCATTTATATCGAGGGCATCGACACAGGGCAATAACGTGTCGATATAATAGAATAAAATCGACATGACCTCTCAACGTGTCGAAATAATGAAGAAATTTAAACATGAACTTACCCAGACACCCACGATAAGCCTTGGTTATATATTCATTTCAAAAGGCCAGTGGTAATGGTTATTTTTTAGGGTGAGTTTAAGTTGGCTGTCCGGCTAATTTCGTCAGGCTCAGTAATTGAATTGGGTCTATACCAAATTCATTGATCACCACAGTGCATAGATTCAAGCTTGTTTCAGTCACCATTGAGTATGCCGTTTACGCCTCTTTTCTTCGTCGTTTCAATAATAAACCTTTAAATTATTTGTTGATTTATAGATTGCTTGTCGAGCATTAAAATAAATAAGGTTATATTTATGATCCTGGCAAGAATGTGTAAATTTAATGTGTATATTATTAAAGCAGATATTCAATGATGTTATGTGACGCAATGATTATTCTAACCTCACTGCCGTTATTGTCGTTGATTGTGAAGGCTGTCTCTATAAATATACTGACGCAGCGCTGGCTGTGTTAAAACAAGCTATCCTCTGCTTGATGGAATGATTAGAAACTTAGCCGGACACCCATGATAAGCCTTGGTTAGATATATTAATTTCAAATGGTTAATGGTAATGGCTGTTTTTTTTGTGAGTTTAAGCTGGGTGTCCGGTTAATCATTTTTGGGTTCGTTATGACACTATGGTGACTGATAAATCATCTACACATGTCGCTGATGTATCGATGGCGTGTATGGGTGGCTTGAAGCATGATAATTTTCTGCCTTGATCTATATCATTTAGAGTGGGCTGCACGCGAAGGGGTATATTGTGAACGTCACACAACAACTGCACGATCTTGGTCAAAGCCTTTGGCTCGATAATATTACGCGTGAGCTGCTGACGAGTGGCACTCTGGATCGTTATATTAATGAGCTTTCTGTCACCGGCTTGACCTCTAATCCTACTATTTTTGAGCAGGCCATCAGCCACGGCGATTTTTACGATGCGGCTATTCGCCAGAAAGCACTTGCTGGTAAGGCAGGTGAGGCGCTGTTTTTTGAACTGGCGTTGGAGGATCTGATGCAGGCAGCCGATCTGTTTCGCCCGATCTATGATGCGACCGATGGCATTGATGGCTGGGTATCGCTGGAGGTGTCACCCTTGTTGGCAGATGATACGGCGGCCACCTTAGAGGCGGCCGTGCAACTTCATGCGCAGGCGCAACGGTTGAATTTGTTTATTAAAATCCCCGGTACGCTTGCGGGTCTTGTGGCCATCGAAGAGACGATCTTTGCGGGTGTGCCGGTAAATGTGACGTTGCTGTTTTCTCGTGAGCACTATATTGCCGCTGCTGAGGCGTATATGCGTGGTATTGAACGACGCATTGCTGCGGGTCTTGATGCCAGGGTTGCTTGTGTGGCCTCGGTTTTCATTAGTCGTTGGGATGTGGCTATCAAGGACAAGGTTCCAGAGGCGCTACGCAATCGTCTCGGCATTGCCATGGCCATGCATACCTATACAGCTTATTGTGATTTGCTGGCGACACCGCGTTGGTTAAAGCTTGTCGATGCGGGTGCTCGGCCACAACGTCTGTTGTGGGCCAGTACCGGCAGCAAAGATCCTGCTGCCTCAGACACGCTTTACCTTGAGGCGCTTGCGGCGGTGGATACTATTAACACCATCCCTGAGAAAACACTGCTGGCCTTTGCCGAACATGGCAAAGTAGGGGGTGTCGTGCCGTCTGATGGTGGTGATGTTGAGGCCTTGCTTGCCGAGTTTGCACAGGCCGGTGTTGATAATGTAGCCCTTGCGGCTGAGCTTCAAAGCGAGGGCACTCGGTCTTTTACACAATCCTGGTGTGAGCTTATGGATTGTATTGCGTCAAAAAGCGCGGTCTTAAGCCGCTGAAAATGGCCCGGACACTATTTATGTAGTCAGGGATTGCGAGTAGAGCAATTATGATGGAGTGGTGATGGTCAAAAAAACACAAATTAATCACCTGAAGCAGCGTTTTACATCCACAAACATAGAGGGTTTCGATTCTCTCGCGGAGCTTGCTCTGGATATGCGTTCTTCGTGGAATCATGCCTCTGACCAAATTTGGCGGCAGTTGGATCCGGTGCTGTGGGAGTTAACGCATAATCCCTGGGTTGTCTTGCAAACGGTTTCGCGGGATAAACTCCAGGGTGTTTTAGATGATCCTGTTTTTCGCAAAGAGGTGGATGATCTGCTGCAAGAGAGGCGGGATGCGGCAAAGGCACCCGCCTGGTTTCAGCAAACTTACCCGCAATCACCATTGAGCTGTGTTGCGTATTTCAGCATGGAGTATATGTTGAGCGAAGCCTTGCCTATTTACTCGGGGGGGTTGGGCAATGTGGCGGGCGATCAACTCAAGGCGGCCAGTGATTTGGGTGTGCCGGTGATTGGCGTGGGGCTGCTCTTTCAGCAGGGTTATTTTCGTCAGATGATCGATCAAGAGGGGATGCAACAGGCCCTGTTTCCTTATAACGATCCTAGTCAGTTGCCGATTACGCCCTTGCGTCATGATAACGGTGAATGGTTGCGGCTGGAGATTGTTCTTCCTGGTTATTCGGTCTGGTTACGCACCTGGCAGGTTCAGGTGGGCCGGGTGAAGTTGTATTTGCTGGATAGCAATGATGCTGCGAATTTTCCTGCCCATCGAGGTATTACCAGTGAGCTTTACGGTGGCGGGCCGGATCTGCGCCTCAAGCAGGAAATGTTGCTTGGGATTGGCGGTTGGCGACTACTTTCTGCGCTCGGTATTCGACCCGAAGTCTGCCATCTGAACGAAGGGCATGCGGCCTTTGTGGTGCTGGAACGGGCGCGAAGTTTTATGGCGGAAACAGGACAGAGCTTTGAGGTGGCCTTGGCGGTTACTCGGGCGGGCAATCTCTTTACGACTCACACGGCGGTGGCGGCGGGGTTTGATCGTTTTGCGCCTGAACTTATTGAGCAATACCTCGGTCATTATGCCGAACATGAACTGGCCATCACCCCTCATGATCTGTTGGCCCTGGGTCGCCATCATCCCGATGATGCCTCTGAATTTTTTAATATGGCCTATCTGGCCATTCGTGGCAGTGGTGCGGTAAATGGCGTCAGTCACTTGCATGGCAAAGTGAGTCGTCATTTGTTTGGGCCGCTCTTTCCGCACTGGCCGACGAACGAAGTGCCGGTTGGGCATGTGACGAATGGTGTGCATATGCCGACCTGGGATTCGGCGATGGCCGATAATCTTTGGACGGAAACCTGTGGCAAGGATCGTTGGTTGCGGGCAACAGATACAATGGAACAGGACTTTCGTTGCGTTTCCGATGCCAGGCTATGGCAATTTCGCACCACCGAAAGCCAGTCATTTATCGACTATGTTCGCAAACGATTGTCCCGGCAACTAGGCGTATCCGGTGTGCCGCCTGAGATGCTTGAGGAGGCGAAGTATCTGTTTGATTGCAATACCTTGACGCTGGGTTTTGCTCGACGTTTTGCGAGTTACAAAAGACCGAATTTACTGTTGCATGATCCGCAACGATTGCTGCGTCTGTTGACGAATCCGCAGCGTCCGTTACAGCTTATTATGGCCGGCAAGGCACATCCTGCGGACAGAGTAGGTCAGGCCTTGATTCAGCAATGGATACATTTTATTCAACGAGAAGAGGTGAGTCCCCATGTGATCTTTCTCAGTGATTACGATATGTCCTTGACCGAGCGTCTGGTACAGGGGGTGGATGTGTGGCTTAACACACCGCGCCGCCCCTGGGAGGCGTGTGGAACCAGTGGTATGAAAGTGCTGGTTAACGGCGGTCTTAATCTGTCGGTACTGGACGGTTGGTGGGCCGAAGCCTACGCGCCGGAAGTGGGCTGGGCTCTGGGGGATGGCGAGGATCAGAATCAGGAACACGGTGATGATTCGGCTCAGGATGCGCGTGATGCCGAAGCCCTTTACGATCTGCTTGAATACGAGGTGATTCCTGAATTTTATACGCGTGATGAACAGGGTGTTCCCACCGCCTGGGTTGCACGAATGCGAGAAAGCATGGCGCAATTAACACCGCAATTTTCCACTAACCGTTCTGTGCGTGAGTACACGGAGCAACATTATATACAGGCGGCTTCTGCCTACCTTGCCAGGGCGGTTGATCAAGGCAAAATGGGTGTGGAATTAGTGAATTGGCACCATGCACTGGAGCAAAAATGGAGCGCGCTGCATTTTGGTGAAATGAAGATTGAAACCGAGGGGACGCAGCAGATTTTTGAGGTGCAGGTGTATCTGGATGGGCTTGGCCCGGATGGTGTGCGGGTTGAATTATATGCCGATGGTCTTAATGGTTGCGCCGCAGAATGTGTGCTCATGGAGTGTGTTCGGCCACTGGTGGGGGCATTAAACGGTTATGCCTATCGCGCCGAGGTGCCGACAACGCGCCCTGCGACGGATTACACGGCACGTGTGATTCCGCATCACGATCAGGTGGCGGTGCCGTTGGAAGCGGCGCATATTCTGTGGCAGCGGTGAAGCCGATGACGAACGGTGTGTTGACCATCAACGGCGGTTCGTCGAGCATCAAATTTGCGTTCTATTCGATCGGTTCATCACTGCAACAAGGCATGACGGGAAGTATCGAGCGCATCGGTGTATCGGGCACAAAGCTGATGTTCAGTGATGCTGCCCGTGATCAACAAGGTCAGTTAAATATTGATGTTGTCGATCACCTTGCGGTGATTCATTTTCTGATCGACTGGCTGCAACAACAGATCGGTTTTATGCATATTGATGCTGTGGGCCACCGTGTGGTGCATGGTATGCAACACACCCAACCCGAATCGGTTACGCCGGAATTACTGGATGAACTGCGGCGCATTAGTTCATATGATCCAGAGCATCTTCCGTTTGAGATTGAATTGATCGAAGCGTTCAGTCAGCGTTATCCGCAACTGCCTCAGGTGGCTTGTTTTGATACGGCGTTTCATCACACGCTGCCACGTGTCGCCAGACTCTTACCTATTCCGCGTCGTTTCGATGCGCAGGGCATACAGCGTTATGGCTTTCATGGCCTGTCGTATTCTTATCTTATGCAAGCACTCGCCGATGTTGCCGGTGCGAAGGTGGCTCAGGGTCGAGTTATCCTGGCACACCTTGGCAATGGTGCGAGTCTGGCGGCCGTGCGTGAGGGACAGAGTCGGGATACCAGTATGGGCTTTACCCCGGCTGGTGGTGTAGCGATGGGTAGCCGTGCCGGTGATCTGGATCCCGGTGTGGCCTGGTACATGATGCAAAGTGAGAATTTAAGTGCAGAACAATTTAACCATCTCATTAACCATGAGTCCGGGCTGCTGGGTGTGTCGGAAACGAGTTCGGATATGCGCGACTTGCTTGAACATGAGGCCACCGATGTGCGTGTTGCCGAAGCGGTCGCCTTGTTTTGTTATCAGGTAAAAAAAACCATCGGAGCATACAGCGCCGTGTTGGGTGGACTGGATACGCTGGTGTTCAGCGGTGGTATCGGTGAACATGCGCCTGTGATTCGCGCGCGGATTTGTGACGGGCTGGCATTTTTGGGTATTGAGCTTGATGAACAACGTAATGTAACAAATTTAGATGTCATTTCCACACAGAGTAGCGAGGTTACGCTACGCGTCATACATACCAATGAGGAACTCATGATCGCAACAGCGGTCTGTCAGGTTGTGGGGCTTCCCTTCACAAAGCAAAAGGAAAAAATATGAACACTGTCATGAAGGCCACAAATTCTGAGTCCACAAAACTTAATATCAAGGACAAGATTTTATCGCCTGAGCTTTTAGATAAAATGGATGCCTATTGGCGAGCTGCGAACTATTTGTCTGTCGGGCAGATTTATTTATATGACAATCCCCTGCTCAAAAATCCCTTGCTGTTGGAACATGTAAAGCCACGCTTGTTAGGGCACTGGGGAACCACGCCGGGTCTGAACTTTGTTTATGTCCATCTCAATCGGATCATTCGACAATATGATCTGAGTATCATTTACATCGCGGGCCCCGGACACGGTGGGCCAGGTCTGGTGGCCAATACTTATCTGGAGGGGACGTATAGCGAGCTGTACCCGAATATTTCCCAGGATGAACGCGGCATGAAAAAATTGTTTACCCAGTTTTCATTTCCCGGCGGTATCCCCAGTCATGTTGCAGCCGAAACGCCGGGTTCGATACATGAAGGTGGTGAACTCGGTTATTCGCTTTCTCACGCCTTTGGTGCGGCATTCGATAACCCCGATCTATTGGTGGCCTGTGTAGTCGGTGATGGTGAGGCGGAGACCGGCCCGTTGGCCACCAGTTGGCATTCCAATAAATTTCTTAATCCGGTTCATGATGGTGCTGTGCTGCCCATTCTGCATTTGAACGGTTACAAGATTGCTGGCCCCACGGTGCTGGCACGCATTTCTCATGATGAACTGGATGCGTTGTTTCGTGGTTATGGTTACACGCCGTATTTTGTCGAAGGTGATGAGCCTGAACAGATGCATCAGTTGATGGCGGCCACTCTCGAAATCGTGGTGGCTGACATTAAACGCATCCAGCATGAGGCTCGGACGAAGGGGTATACCGAGCGCCCACGTTGGCCGATGATCATCCTGCGTTCACCCAAGGGCTGGACGGGGCCACAATTTGTTGATGAGCAACCGATTGAAGGGACATTTCGTGCACATCAGGTGCCGGTGACGAATTTTACAGCACAACCTGAACACCTGGACATCCTCGAACAGTGGATGAAAAGTTACCGGCCCGAAGAACTGTTTGACGATACGGGCAGCTTACTGCCAGAACTGGCGGAACTGGCACCACAAGGTGAACGGCGCATGGGCGCGAACCCCCATGCCAATGGTGGTATGTTACTGCGAGATCTGATCATGCCGGACTTTCGTGATTATGCGGTTCAGGTGAAACAACCGGGTATCGTCAAAGCAGAAGCCACCCGCGTACAAGGTCAGTTCATCCGCGATGTGCTCAAGCTTAATACTAGCGCACGCAACTTCCGTATCTTCAGTCCTGATGAAACCGCATCCAATCGTTGGGGTGCGGTGTTTGAGGTGACGGATCGTTGTTCAACGGCCGATATCACGGCCATCGATGATCACGTTGCAGCCGATGGCCGAGTGATGGAAATGTTAAGCGAACACCAGTGTGAAGGCTGGCTTGAAGGTTATTTGCTGACGGGGCGACATGGCTTTTTTTCGTGTTATGAAGCCTTTATCCATATTATCGATTCCATGTTTAACCAGCATGCCAAGTGGCTTAAAGTATCGAGACAGATCCCCTGGCGGCGTCCTATTGCATCATTGAATTACCTGTTGTCATCCCACGTATGGCGGCAGGATCACAATGGACTCAGCCATCAGGATCCGGGCTTCATCGATCATGTCGTCAACAAAAAAGCCGACATCATTCGTGTCTATCTACCACCTGATGCCAATACCTTGTTGTCCGTGACGGATCATTGCCTGCGTAGCCGTGACTACGTCAATGTCATTGTCGCGGGAAAACAACCCGAAGCACAATGGTTGGACATGGACGCCGCCATCAAACATTGCACGGCGGGCTTGGGCATCTGGCAATGGGCCAGCAACGACAAAGGCAGTGACCCCGATGTGATCATGGCCTGCTGTGGCGAAGTACCGACATTAGAAACGTTGGCCGCGGTCAAGATCCTGCGGCAGCTCTTTCCGGAACTGAAAATCCGTGTTATTAATATTGTAGATTTGATGACACTGCAACCACCGAGTGAGCATCCCCATGGTCTCTCGGATAAAGACTTCGATGTTCTCTTCACCAAAGACAAACCTATCATCTTTGCCTTTCATGGTTATCCCTGGTTGATACACCGCCTCACCTATCGACGCACCAATCACCATCAATTGCATGTACGTGGTTATAAAGAAAACGGCACCACCACTACCCCGTTTGACATGGTGGTCTTAAACGATCTCGACCGTTTTCATCTGGTCGGTGATGTCATCGACCGTGTACTGAACCTGTCTTCACGCAGCGCTTACGCCAAACAATTTCTGCGTGACAAACTACTTGATCATAAAGTCTATATTGAAAAACATGGGCAAGACATGCCAGAAATTCTTAATTGGAAATGGGATGATGAGTTGGTGAAATCGGAGTAATCTACCTGTAGGGGGGGGGCACGTACCGTGCATCCCCCCTTCTTATTTTAAAATGCAATAAACTGATGAAGCGTGTCATGATATTGTTATGACGGGAGGCCGCTCTAGGACAGAAAGAAATTAAACCTAACATCACCATGATGAGAGGGAGCATTAAAACACTATCGGTGCATACATATAAAAGGTAGTACATAAATATGAAGTGGCTTGATCATCTACGTGTTCGTTATACGCTCAGTCACTATCCCATTCCTCATACGGCATGGGAAAATTTAATGCATGAGGCCGATATTTTTAAAGGGTTGAGTGCTGTGGAGAGGGCGCATCTACGTGAGCTGACGACCTTGTTTCTACACCGTAAAACCCTCACTGGCGTGCAAGGTTTGCTTGTGTCCACTGAAATGGCATTGGCAGTAGCAGCTCAGGCATGTCTGATGATTTTAAATCTGGGGCTAGATTATTTCGATGGCTGGGTTGAAGTTGTGATCTACCCCGGTGCTTTTCAAGTGACGAGGGACAACATTGATGCAACGGGACTGGTCTCACATCAAGAGCAGGCGTTAAGCGGCGAAGCCTGGTCACGGGGGCCGGTGATTCTTTCCTGGGATGACATTGCTGAATCGTTGGTTACGCCCCATCCCGGTCATAATGTGGTGATACATGAATTTGCCCATAAGCTCGACATGCTCAATGGGAGTGCCAATGGCCTGCCTCCCTTGCATCCTGACATGGTGAGGCAGCAATGGGCAGACATTTTTACGGATGCTTTCGAACACTTGCAAAAACAACGGAGGCATCATCATTCTGGTATCGATGCGTATGGCGCAACTGCCCCGGCAGAATTTTTTGCTGTGGTGAGCGAGTACTTCTTCACTCATCCGCTGATACTACGCCAGCAAGCTCCTGCTGTTTATGAACAACTCGTGTTGTTTTATCATCAAACTCCGGAAAAACGGCAGACTGAGTTTGATTAAGGGTATGCGCTATTTAAATTAATCTGGAGGTTGTTTATACAAGGGCGCATGCAATGCGCCCCTACGGGTTATTGATTTGAACAAGGCTTTACGAAATTTAACGCGCGGGTTATTAATTAGAACAAGGTGTTGTGGTATTAAATGAATGAGTTGTTAATTTGACCAAAATGTTGTGGGATTTAATGTATGGGTTATCAATTATGACAAGGAGGATGTTATGGAGTTTGATGCGGGGATTCATCATCTATTCACAGACACTGCACCAGCAAGTTCTGGCTGTTTATGATCAGCTTGTGTTGTTTTATCATCAAAATCCGGCAAAACGGCAGACTGAGTTTGATTAATGGTATGCGCTATTTAAATTAATCTGGAGGTTGTTTATACAAGGGCGCATGCAATGCGCCCCTACGGGTTATTGATTTGAACAAGATGATGTGAAATTTAATGCGCGGGTTGTCAATTAGAATAAGGTGTTGTGATATTTAATACACTGGTGGTCAATTTGACCAAGGTCTTGCGGGATTTGATGCACGGCTATAAATTATGACAAGGAGGGTGTTATGGGGTTTGATGCGGGGATTCATCATCGCAAATCTCTTCGTTTGCAGGATTATGATTACTCACAGGCGGGTGCGTATTTTATTACCATTTGCACCCATCACCGGGAATGCCTGTTTGGTCATATTACCGATGGGCAAATGCATTTGAACTTGATGGGTGAAATTGCCCAGAATGAATGGTTGAAAACCGAAACTATGCGGCCAGCCATTCGATTACATGAATATGTCATCATGCCAAATCATACCCATTGCATCATTGAATTTGTAGGGGCGCATTGCATGCGCCCTGGTGATGCGAGTACCCTCACCGATAACAACCTACAATATGAACCGGGTCAGGTGCAAGCTGAACAGGGTCTTGTGCAACGTTCTCCTACGGTGGGGGATGTTGTGAGAGGGTATAAATCAGCGGTAACTAAACGTATTAACGAATTGCGTGATGTCTGTGGCACACCCATTTGGCAACGCAATTACCATGAGCATGTCATTCGCAATGAAACGGCCTATTTAAAAATTTCGGAATACGTTCAAACCAACCCCCAGCGATGGCAGGAAGACACCTACCATATTTAAACCTATTCGGTTTTATGTCCAACCACACATACGGCATTTCTTAATTCATGGGGAATGTTGTTCTGTAATTATTCTGTATGGGATATCGCATGCCCCATACGTTGTGGAGATTGTTCCGCCATCATTCTGTAGGGGCGCAT
>JAFLJQ010000042.1 GCA_022712915.1 Gammaproteobacteria bacterium
CACCTCTGTAAATGAAATTTAGGTTTCGTTTTATCTAAACAGAGTGTGCTTTTTTTGTGGGAGTAATTCTGTGTCCTTTTGATCAAATTCTGTAAAAAATACAAGCTAAGTGATTGGTTTTATGCTCAGTATGAGATCTACAGCCGCCATGAGACATTTGTAAATTGGGCCTTGAAACAGACCCAGGCCTCCATTGAGTCCATTCATTTTGTTATGGAAGCCACAGGAATTTACCATGAGGCATTGGCCTACGCCTTATTCAAAGCAGGTGCAAAAGTCTCGGTGGTCAATCCTGCTCAGATTAAGCATTACACCAAGAGTTTGGGTACACGTTCAAAAACAGACAAGAAAGACAGTCAAACCATTGCCCGCTTTGGTGCCACACACACGCCTCGTTTGTGGCAGCCTGAAACGAATGAAATTCGTACCATCAGGGCGTTAATCGCCCGTCTGGAGGCCCTTGAGAAGGATATTCAACGGGAAAATAACCGTCTTGAAAAAGTGGAAATTACAGCAACCTCCGAAGAGGTCTGTGCCTCAATTCATACAGTGCTCACCCAACTTGAAAAAGAGAAACGGCGTATGGAAGATTTGATTAATCAGCATATTGATCAAAATCCCAATCTAAAACAAGATCGGAAACTGTTGGAAAGCATTCCCGGCGTAGGGCCAGTTGTTTCACGTTTGATGTTGGCAGTTCTTCACAGTCGTGCTTTTGAATCTGCACCACAATGTGCCGCTTATCTTGGCCTTGTGCCCGTTCAAAATGAATCCGGTAGTTCAGTTCGAGGAAAACCACGTCTATCTAAAGCAGGTGATAGTAAAATCAGAGCGAAGCTTTACATGGCCGCCGTTGTATCAACAAAATACAACCCCGATATTAAAATACAATATGAACGCTTGCTCAAAAAAGGCAAAGTGAAAATGAGTGCCCTTTGTGCGGCTATGCGTAAACTCGTTCATATCTGTTTTGGTGTTCTTAAACACCAGAAACCGTATCAACAACAAGTCTTCATTTAGTGACTTGTATTTGATAGAGGGAGATGGTATCTACATGCACAATGGTGTGTTCAAAACCCTGAAGCAGGTTGTGCGCTTTTATAATACCCGTGATGTGCTCGCGGCATGTGATCCGATGTTAGGGAATCTTGACCCAGGATTCGGTGTGACATGCTGGCCCGTGCCTGAGATACCGGACACCATGGATAACAGTTTCATGGGAGATCTTAATTTGACTGATGCCGAGGAAGATGCCATCGTCGCCTTTATGTTGACGCTTACCGACGGTTACATGTCACCAGCACCTTAAGGGTCGTATGATAGCTTAAAGATACGGGCGGTTCAGACCGCCCGTATTTTTTTACCTGACCATAAATGTAGATGAGTTATGTGTCAGGGTTTGCTTGTGTAATAAGCGTTTTTTTCATCTATGCAACCTGCATCCTTATACACGCATATCTTTGTAGGTTATAACAATAAACATAACACCCAACTAAAAAAATCAATACTAGGCTGAAAAGAGGTGCGAAGAAATGACGCGTACCCGGCTATATTTATTAAGTGATGGAAATATTATGGTTACGCTTTGGGCGACGAAAGAAGAACCCTCAAGTGAATTCAATAAAAACAAAAATACTGGATTACACCATGTGGCATTTCTTGTGGACAATGAAAGTGACTTAGGCAGCCTTCATAAATGCCTGGGGGGAAAAGCCGTTAAAATCGAATTTTCACCTGAGTTATTAGGTCAGGGCCAGCAAAACACATGATGCGAGACGAACCAAGTGGCATCCGAATTGAATTTATATAGCCTGGGAATTAGATAAATATATAATAAATTATACCGTTTGGGCGCTAAAAGCATTGCTCCACATGCCTTTGCCGCACATAATCTCAAACATTGTGTTTACGAATAGGACGTTAAATGCCAAACATAGAGTTTATGATTACGTCACTGATAGTTGTTTTAATACCCGGCACGGGTGTTATTTACACTCTTTCAACGGGCCTATTTCTGGGTTGGCGTGCCAGCATATTTGCAGCCTTTGGCTGTACCGTCGGCATTATTCCACATTTACTTATCAGTATTTTAGGGCTGGCTACTATTATTCACGCGAGCGCCATTGCATTCCAGGTCATAAAATTTATTGGTGTCGCCTATTTACTTTATCTTGCCTGGTCAATGTGGAGAGAAACGGGTGTGTTGAAAATTAAAAGTGAAAATAAGAATAAGGGCGTATGGAAAATTGCTATTAAAGGATTTCTAATAAATATTTTAAACCCAAAACTATCCCTGTTTTTTATGGCATTTTTACCTCAGTTCATACCGCCAGAAACAGGATCACCCATTCTTAACATGCTTCTTCTTAGCGGCATATTTATGGGCATGACACTGTTTGTCTTTATCGTGTATGGGTTGTTTGCACATAGTGTTAGAGCTTATGTCATTCATTCTGCAAATATTACAAAAATGGCACAACGTACTTTTGCCGTTATTTTTGCTATGCTCAGTGCAAAATTAGCCATGGCAGAGCGTTGATGGATATAAGATATGACTAAAGGCATCAGACAAAAGGAAGGAAACAAATAAATACAAGAATCATATTTAATGACAAGATTAAGCTGGGCAAACAAATGCCTGGCCAAATAGTGGCGTCAAATCAAAATGAAGCACTGTTCATTTAGTTGTTAGAAGTCAAAAAAATGGGCGTATTTTCAGATAAAAAAGCCTTGCTATTAGATATGAATAGTACATTTATGTTTGGTGAGGACAGATTTGGAATATCAGAAGATTTTTCAAAATATTACCATCAAATAGGCGGGGGCCTGTCAAGAAATGAAGTAAACACCATCATCAGATCCATTTATGCCCATTTAAGTGAGAGATATCCTGATGAGGCATATCGACACAATTTTCCTTCCGTAAAAAACGCAGTTAAAAATGCTGTCACACATAGGTTAAATGATGATGAAACATCAAAAATAATTGATACTTTTGCCTTCCATGAGATGGGATATATACCTGATGAATATATTGAAGCGTTGCATAAACTGAAAAAGACGTTTCAACTTGCCGTGGTTATTGACATTTGGGCCCCTAAATCAACATGGTTAAAATTATTCGAAGAATCAGGTGTAGCTATACTATTTTCAGCGGCATCATTTTCTTCTGATCATGGAATGGTTAAGCCATCACCAAAACCATTCGAACTGGTTATAGCGCAACTAGGTATCAGAAAAGAGCAAGGACTGGTGATTGGTGATTCTGTCAGGAGAGATCTTGGTGGTGCAAAGGCCGCGGGTTTAGATTGTATCTTGGTGGGTGGTGCAGCACACCCTCATGCAGTAGGGTGTTATGAGAATTTGCTCGCGTTAAGTTATGCCATATAGAAAGCAGTTCTGTATACGGGAATAAAACCCGTTATAAAATATATAACTGCTGTCCCGTTAACAATCTTAAAAATACGTATCTACCGGCCACTTAACGGCTTGATGAGGTTGGAATGAGCATGAAATATGAATATTGTTTATAAAACACACTTTACCGCAAAAGGAGCAAAGAAAAAACAAATTCGGTAATCCATAAAAACGAGCTTGAAGTCTTCGGACAACCTCCAATTTTCCTCTGATGTAAAACAAAATAACATTGCGATTCTTTATGTCCTTTGCGGTTTAGATCTTTAAAATAAATTAAATATTTAACAGGACAGCAGTGAAAACATATGATTTAAAACCTGGGCCGCGCCCAAGCTCTTGCATTAGCGGGTAATTTTTTTAAGTACCATTACGACAAATATCGCTAGTGTAAAAGCACCTATAAAGGCCTCTGTTGCGGCGATCATACGCGTGATCCCCACTGGCGTGACATCACCGTAGCCCAACGTGGTAAAGGTGACAACGCTAAAGTATAGACACTCAAGGAAGCGGCTTGCATTAAAAAGAAAACTTTCATTAATACTCATGCTAATGATAACGCCTTCATAACTTACACCTAGCAGGGCATACATCACGGCAAAAGATAATATCGTGGCGACTGAAAACATAACGACCTTGAAGGGTTGTTCTCCATAACCGCTGAATATGTCGAGTAATTTTGACAGAAACCGTTGTAGTGAAAAGACGGGAATTTGATGACGCCGCATGATCATTTCCCGACGGAAAAAATGACCTGCCAATAACCCGTAGCCCTGATTGTCGTGGACTATACGCAGGTTGCGATAGACCTCTTCTGCCTCATGATATAAATCTTGTTTTTCTCTTGGCTCCGTTGCTTGATGGGCTAAATTCTCCTGTAATACATGTTCACCCCAAATGATGCCATCGAGACTGGCCTTATCAAGAATAACACCAAGCAAGTTGGCATTACTCAGATTTGCACTATGCATATTGGCCCCTTTCAGGTTTGCTTTCATCAACGAGCTGTTACTTAAATCGAGTTTGTACAGGTGTGCACCACGCAAGTTAGTGCGATATAAATCAGAATGAATGAGCGAATAACCTTCTTTCTCTCCATGATTCACCAGATCAATTCCATGCAAATCAGCTCGCGCCAGTTGATAAGCGTACATATGTTTAACTTTTTCAGCATGTATTTGAAGGTGGAGTTTAACCGAGGGGTCGGTCAATACTTGTTCTGACTCATGCCATTTGCAGTATTGTCCTTCTTCAACAGGACCACCACATGGCATACCATTTTCACAACGGTATGGGCAGGTACTTGTTGTCTGTTCACTTTGCTTAATGTGTGAAAAGCTTGGTTCAATGGCCTGCTTCATGAGTGAAAATCCCTCTATCATTGTCTTGCTTCAAGTGTAGAACTGTATGAGTAGACGCTGGCAGGCAGGATTGTAATATTTTGTTAAATACTCGACGTTTGCGCTGTTACCCTTTCTAACTTAAGTGCAGGATCTGAACAATATAGCCTTCTTGCTATGCCTCATCAGGCAGGAATGCATCATCAAGTGTTGCTTTACCAGACACGAATCCATCTCCTTCAGGTGTGAGAGATATGTGCTACGTCAGTCCAACACTGGATCAGAAATTATTTTGTTTGTTGAGAATAATGGCATTAGGTAGGAAGTACATCGCATCACGACTATCATCTTGAGTAGTATATAGAATTACCCTACTTAATCATCTTTGATTGCAAATACATCCGCGCCACATCAATTGCATTGTCGATATCCCCGGCAAAAAATCCTTCCGTACCGATTCCCACTAATTTAGCGGCAATTTCTTTACCATCACTATTCAAAAATATCAGTGTCGGTGTGACCGAGGAGTGATAGCGACTTTGCAGCTCTCTGGCCTTGAGTTGTTTGCCATCAAAATCGGTCAGGATACGGTCATTGTCTATCTCAATCTTGCGGATGATGACTTTGTCCTGGTATTGACCGCTGCGTAATAAGGGGCGCAGATAGTTTTCTTCCATGATGCTGCAATAGGGGCAGTCATCCTGAGACAGCATGAGCAGGATGGGTAGCTTGCGGTCATGAGCCTGTTCAGCAAGGGCTTGCAGGTCGTGCACCTCAATAATAATGTGCCGCATGTCTTCTGTCATGCCGGGAGCGGCAGGGATAAGGTACAGGCTAAGGCCAAGTGTCAAAAAGGTAAAAACGTGGAACGGCATCGGGTTAATCCTACATTACAAATCATGTATTATAGCTTGAGCAGCCAGAACACCAAGCGTTCGGCAGACTTGTTAAAAAACATCTTCCATAATCAGATACTTATAGAGAAAAGGTACAGACGCATGACGCAAACCCTTCGTATCGCTACCCGCAAAAGTCCGCTTGCTCTATGGCAGGCCGAATACGTCCGAGACCAGTTATTGCACCATCACCCTGATTTGCAGGTCGAATTGGTGAAAATGTCCACTCAGGGTGACAAAATCCTTGATACCCCACTGGCCAAGGTCGGGGGCAAGGGTCTGTTTGTCAAAGAACTGGAGACCGGCATGTTGAATGGTGATGCCGATATTGCGGTGCATTCCATGAAAGATGTACCCGTTGAATTGCCTGAGGGCCTGCACCTGGCGGTAATTTGTCCACGAGAAGACCCGCGTGATGCCTTTGTTTCTAATACTTATGCAACCTTTGAGTCTCTGCCGCAGGGGGCAAGGCTTGGAACCTCCAGCCTGCGTCGTCAATGCCAGTTGAGCGCCTTGCGGCCGGATCTTGAGGTGCTGGATTTACGCGGAAATGTGAACACTCGCTTACAAAAGCTGGCAGATGGTGGATATGATGCCATTATTCTTGCCGCTGCCGGGCTGATACGCCTGGAAATGGCCGACAAAATTACGGAATACCTTGATACAACCGTGAGCCTGCCTGCCATCGGCCAAGGTGCGGTGGGAATTGAGTGCCGGGTTGATGATGAACGGGTCAACAACCTGATTGCACCTCTTAATGACCCGGATACTCACATTCGCGTGTTGGCCGAACGGGCTATGAACCACCGTCTGCAAGGTGGTTGCCAGGTACCTATTGCCGGATATGCTGAACTCAGTAACGGTGTATTGTTGATGCGCGGCCTGGTCGGTCAAACAGATGGCAGCGTTATTCTGCGTGGTGATGTTGCTGGTCAACCCGAGGACGCTGAGGAACTGGGTGTGGCGCTGGCCGAAGATCTGATCAGCCGAGGGGCTGATACTATTTTAGCCAATCTATATGCCTGATTTGCAACAACTCGGTGTGATGGTGACCCGGCCTGCCCATCAGGCCGAGGGATTGTGTGGCTTGATCGAACAGGCCGGGGGACGGGCAATTCGTCTGCCGATGATTGAGATCGCCGCCGTTGAGGATGAGGCCGCCGCCCGAGCTTCCTTGGCCGATTTGGCGGATTTCGATATTTTGATCTTTATCAGCGCCAATGCCGTGCACCAGTGTCACCTATATATAGGTAAGGCGTTGCCCGCAGGGCCACAAATTGTCACGGTCGGGCAAGGCACGGCCCGTCAATTACAGCAGGATTTCCAGAGAGCCGCCGATCTGCTGCCTGCCGAGGGTTATAATAGCGAGGCCCTACTGGCCACGCCCCTGTTGCAGCAGGTGACAAACAAACGCATTCTAATTTTAAAAGGGCAAGGTGGCCGAAACCTGCTGGCCGATACGCTGTCTGACCGGGGAGCCAAGGTCAGCTATGCTAATCTGTACAGGCGCATGATCCCAACCGAGGCTGAACAACAATTAAGCGCGGTAGAAAAGGCTAAAAATATTGATATTATCGTATTCACTAGTGGTGAAGGAATAATGAACCTGTTATCACTGGCTGGTGAGACATCCCGCACATGGTTGTGTAGTATAAGCTGGTTAGTGATTCATGCACGGTTGGTAGAGGTGGCTCGACAAGCAGGTTGTGAGAATGAAATCATTGTCAGCGATGGACCGGGCGATGAACATATTGCGCAATGCCTGCATCAATGGGCAAGGCAAAAAACGAATTCATAAAAAACAATATCTTAGTAAGAAGGCAAAGCTGTGAGTAAGACACCTGCAACAAGTGAACATAAAACCGATAAAGAGCATCACGCAGCCAAACATAAACACAAGCGGGTCAAGCACCATAATTATACTTGGTTAGTGGTGTTGATAGTTTTAGTGTTGGCCGGTCTGGCGGCTTATCAATTCGGCTGGAAAACAAGTCAAGAATATCAGGCGCGTTTTATCGGCCTGGAAACTACCATGCAGAGTGTGCGTGGTGATACCGCAATGCAACTCAAACAATTTTCTGAAAATATCGACGAAGTGGATGAGCGACAGACTCACCTGGAAGACGGACTCGAGGCGTATTTGGCACAAAATAGTCACTTGCGGAAAGATTGGTTATTAGCTGAAGCAGAATACTTGATTAAGTTGGCCAGTCATCGTCTGTTGTTAGAGCAGGACGTTAAGACAGCCATCATTGCCATGGAAGGGGCCAATACCCGTCTGGCCGAGGTTGGTGATCCCTCATTGTTAAAAATTCGTAAACAAATTAGCAATGATGTTCAGAAACTTAAGTCAGTACCGAGCATCGATACTGCTGGTATTTCTTTGACACTAAGCAGTCTGGTGAAGACGGTTGAACAACTACCCTTGCAGGTGCCCGACCCAGATGCAATTCGCCAGCGCATTGATGAGCGCATACCAGAAAAACGTCAGCTCGAAAACTGGAAAAGTTTTTTTGTCGAAATTTGGAGTGATCTTAAAAATCTGATTGTGATCCGTACACACGCGACGCCAATTCAACCCATGTTGACGACTGATCAACAGTTTTTTTTAATACAAAATCTGCAACTCAGGCTAGAGCAGGCACGGCTTGCACTATTGCAGGGTGAAACCGGTATCTATCAGGAACGTTTGTTGGAGATTGAAAAATGGATCCCGCTTTATTTTGACACCGAGCATACGCTGACCAGCTCTACACTCAACACCATTGCCCAGTTACGCAAGCAGGATATTACACCGGAACTACCAGAACTGACCAAGAGCTACGAACAACTGGAGAACTATTTACAAGCAGGTTCAAGCTATAGGGCACGTCAATCGAAAAAGAAATCTGCCAAGGCAAAAGAGAATAATAAGGCCGCACAAACTCCTGCTACGCCAAAGCCGCAAATAGAGCAACCAAAAAAAATCGAGCCGATAAAACCTGATGTGCAATCACCACCACAGGTTAAACTATGAAACGATTGTTCGTTGGATTGTGTATATTCCTGATCGCAGTGCTAATGGGGCTGTATGCCCATCAGGATACTGGCTATATATTGATCGGCCGTGGTTATCAGACCATCGAAATGAGCTTAATCCTGTTTGTAATATTGATGGTGTTTTTGTTCTTCTTTATTTATATGCTAATTTGGTTATGGCATAACTCATGGAATATGCCCTCCCGTTTACATTTTTGGCGCACACAGAAAAAAGGTCGTCGTGCACGGCGCAACTCTATTAAGGGTTTGATCGAACTGGCTCAGGGTAACTGGGCTCAGGCCGAGCGTGCGCTGATGCGGGGTGTGAAAAGCAGTGATGTACCCTTGTTGAATTATCTTTCTGCCGCCCGTGCAGCGCAAAAGCAGGACGCCCCTGATCGTCGTGATCATTATCTGGCCATGGCCCATGAAAATCGTAAGGATGCCAGTTTTGCCGTGCAAGTTACTCAGGCTGAATTACAAATGGCCCACGGCCAATTGGAGCAGGCTCTTGCCACGCTCATGCATCTGCGAATCATCGCTCCGCGTCATCCCCATGTTTTGTTTTTAATGTCACAACTATATGATGGTCTGAAAAGCTGGGGTGATCTGAAAAACCTGTTACCGGACTTACGTAAACAAAAAATCTTACCCGAGGCACAATTAAGGGCTATGGAAAAGCGAGTACACCGTGCGCTGTTGACGGTGGCAGCCAAGCAAGGTCAACCAGACAGCCTACGTCAAATCTGGCAACATGTGCCGCGTGATTTACGTCAGGATGAAGAGTTGATTGATGATTATGCGCGGCACTTATTGCGTCTGGAACAACACGATATGGCGGAATCACTTTTACGCGAGGCCATCCGTCGTTACTGGAATGTGGATTTTGTTTATCTCTATGGGTTGGTCAAGGCCGCACAAGTTGTGAAGCAGCTTGGATATGCTGAGGCCTGGCTAAAGGGCCATGAGGACAATAATATACTGCTCCTGACATTGGGACGCTTGTGTATGCGTAACGAGTTATGGGGTAAGGCCGAATCTTATTTTGAGGCCAGCCTTGGATCCTGTGCCATGTCGGAAACCTACACGGAACTAGGTCGTTTACTGGAACAACTCGAACAACCCGATCGTGCCCTTGATTGCTTCCGTAAAGGTTTGTTACTTGCCGATGATGAGCGGGCCTATGCTACCGTCCAGACCGATCTTAATCGAAGATCAATACTTCATCAATCCTTGGCAAATTCGAACGCATCCGAATAATAATAATCCAGATTCAAACCCTGTTTGGCAAAGGCGTTGGTGCCGGCATGGATCATGGCAGGAGGGCCGGAGCCATAAATTTCGTAATGGCTCAGGTCGGCAAAGTCAGAGCAGATCGCATCATGTACAAAGCCGGTGCGACCTTGCCAGTTGTCTTCATCTTTGGGGGTCGACAGGATGGGGATGTAATGAATATGTTCGTACTGATTTGCCCAATCTTGTGCAAGATCGTGCATATACAAATCTTCTTTAGCGCGTACACCCCAATAGATATGCATAGGACGAGTGATATTGGCGGCAATGGTATGCTCAATAATGCCCTTGATAGGACCAAAGCCAGTACCACCGGCCATGAAGATTACCGGTCGGTCGGAATCTTCTCGCAGGAAAAAATTGCCCAGAGGTCCTTCAATGCGCATGATACTTTTTAATTTCAGCTTGTCGAACACCTCAGTGGTAAAGCGGCCGCCTTCAATGTGGCGGATATGCAGCTCGATGACCCCATCATGATGTGGGGCATTAGCGATGGAAAAGCTACGATGACGGTCATCGGGTAATAAAAAATCAATATACTGACCGGCGAGAAACTGCATGCGTTCCGTGGTTGGTAATTTGAGCTCCACTTGCATTACATCGTGATTGAGACGTTCCAATTTTGAGACTTTGCAGGGTAAGGTTCTGATGGGGATATCTTTAACTGCTCCTATCTCATGGGCTTCAATGGTAAGATCACTCTCTGCAATGGCTTGACAAAACAGGGCCATTTTATTTGTTATGTCATCATCATCCAGAGCAATGGGTTGGTCATCGCCATAGCGGATTTGACCATGGACAACTTTGCCCTTGCAGGATCCACAGGCACCATTACGGCAACCGTAGGAAAGATTGAAACCCTGACGCAAGGCCGCGTCGAGCACTGATTCAGTGGCTTCGGCGGTAAACTGGTGGCCACTAGCGTGGATCGTAATAGTATAACTCACTTAATGTACTCAAATTACTGGGCAAGCTTGGATTATCTCTCAATAGTGATGGAAAATATACCTTTCAAATTCGTGATAATTATGGGCTTTGGTGACATAGGCCAACGTGTGGCCCACTTGTGGTTAACGCAGGGGGTAACCGTTTATGGCCTTGCCCGTAGCTTGGAAAAACAAAGACAAATGCAGGCCCTGGGAGTTAGGCCCATTCAGGCTGATCTTGATGACCCTTCAACACTCGCAAATTTTTCGTTGGATAACGGCTTGCTCTATTGGTTTGTGCCCCCGCCAGCACAGGGTCAAGCCGATCCACGAATGCAAAATCTGCTTGCCAGCCTTCGTTCCTGCCCTTCTCCTGGACGTGTAATTGCCATTAGTACTTCAGGTGTCTATGGTGATCAACAAGGCCGACTGGTTTCTGAAGATACACCACCCAACCCCCAGGTAGATCGGGCGCACCGCCGCCTGGATATGGAAACACAACTTAATGCCTGGGGTAAACAACATGCTATTCCAATCATCACTCTACGAGTTGGTGGTATTTATGGCCCCGGCCGTTTGCCATTAAAGCGCATTAAAGATGGTGTGCCGCTTTTAAAGGAGGCATTGGCCCCCAAAACAAATCGAATTCATGCCGATGATCTGGCCAGGGTCTGCGTGGCCGCAGCTGTACGGCCAGACAAAAGTCGCACCTACAATATCAGTGACGGTCAAGAGTCGAATATGACCGAATATTTTTTTGTCCTTGCAGATCATTTTGGTCTGCCACGCCCCCCCGAAGTAGACTGGGCCGAGGCTGAGAAGACGATCAGCGAGGGTATGCTGTCCTATCTTCGGGAATCACGCCGTATGGATAACCAGCGAATGTTACAGGAATTGGCGATTGAGTTACTTTATCCGACATTAGAGGATGGTTTAGATGCCATGATAAATAAATGGAAATGAGTTATTTATCATCAGTTTTTTGCTTATGACTATTCCTGATTTATATCAAGTAAAACTAAGAATTGGACGATGTATACAGATAAATAGCCGCCTAAAAAATGCTCCTATGACACCCTTGCAATATTACCACCAATTGTTACGACACAAAGCTTATCAAACTGACCCGCTGCAAGAACAGGCTATGAGTTGCCTGGATGACCTATATACTCAATTAAATAATGAAGATTGGCCCCCGGGACTATTCCAACGTTTGTTCGGCAAGACGACAACCCCGATTAATGGGGTATATTTCTGGGGCGGCACCGGGCGAGGTAAAACCTGGTTAATGGATTCATTTTATGAATGTGTTAATTTTCCGGAAAAAAATCGTTTGCACTTTCACCGATTTATGCGGGATATACATTATCAACTAAACGAACTACCGAAAACATCTGACCCTCTTAAGATCATTGCCAAACAATGGGCAGATAAGTACCGGTTGATTTGTCTAGATGAATTTCATGTCAGTGATATTGCTGATGCGATGATCCTGGCGGGTTTGTTGCAAGCCTTATTCAAACTTGGTGTGACACTGGTAATGACATCGAATATTCCCCTTGATAATTTATATAAAAATGGTTTGCAGCGAGAACGTTTTCTCCCTGCCATTGAACTGTTAAAGCAATACAGCACAGAAATTTCCCTGGGTAAAGGTAAAGATTACCGTATCGGTTTGCTTAAACAACATGATGTCTACCATGTGCTGGGTAATGAGCAGGGTGAAAGTCTATTGCGAACTCAATTTGAGGCTCTGGCCAATGTTGCCCCCAAGAACCATCGTGAAATTGAGATTAATCGGCGTGAGTTCCATTACCAGGCCTGGGCCAATGAACTCATCTGGTTTGATTTTGACGAGTTATGCGTCAAACCTCGCTCAGCCAATGATTATCTCGATATTGCAAAAAGTTTTCATACTGTGTTTATCAGTAACATTCCCTGTATGGGTGAAAACAAGGATGATGTCGCCAAACGCTTTGTACATTTGATCGATGCACTATACGACAAGCGGGTTAAACTGATTGCCACGGCCGAGGTACAGGCTGACCAACTCTACCATGGTCGGTTGGTGACATTTGAATTCAAACGTACCGTTAGTCGCCTGAATGAAATGACCAGTCAGGACTACCTTAGTGCGGAGCACATCTGCGGATAACCTTGTTAGCGCTTAAGCTTTGTATTTATAGTTCGGTGATAAGTAAACATTATGCATCACTGCTGTCCTGTTAAGTATTTAATCCATTTTAAAGATCTAAACCGCAAAGGGCACAAAGGATCGCAGCATTATTTTAGATGAAAATTAGAGGTTATCCGAAGACTTCAAGCTCATTTGTTATGAATTACCGAATTTATTTTTTCTTTGCAACCTTTACGGTAAAGTCTATTTTATAAAAAATTTTATATCTCATACCCATTTCAACCTCCTCAAGCCGTTAAGTAACCGGTAGATACATGATTTTTTAGATTATTAACGGGACAGCAGTGACTTTCTTTGGCCAGATAAACCATGAAATGGATAACTACTCCTGATAGTAATTATTTATGCCATGGAAGTGCAAGCAGGGCGGCATTGTGAAAATTTGGGTGCCCGTTTGCCATGGAATTACCTATCTCACCGAGAGAAACGGCACCCATTATATTCAATGGCCTTAATCGTTCCCCGAAGGCATGGAGCTCTGCATGGGCGGCCTTATCCATATGCAGACGTCTTCCTGCACAGTAGAAATTAAGCACCAACTCACCACTGGCAAGTTGAGGGTGAGTGGTAATGGCATCTATCGTTTCCATTGAACCGGCTGGCAATGCTTCGAGTAAAGTTAGAGAGGTATTTGGCGGGATTTCACCTACACAGTGAAGTGAACCGTCTTCCTGTACATCAACCGGGATGCGAACCAGTGGTTCACCTCCTGGGCAATTGATCCCAAATGGAAAGTGAACCCCGTAGGCATAGAAATTTTCTACCGTCATGACAACACCAAACTGTGTTTCAACCAACTCCTGATAAACTTCAAAAGCAGGTCGGCCATCAATGCTGTTAATGCGATTGCCATCTGTAGACGTTGCTGTCAGATGTGGCTCATGATGGTGATAATTATGCGCCAATACCGCGCCAGGATGATTGGGCAACAGCAACGCCATCATACTATTCTTAAGAAAATTATGATTGTCAAACAGGCACGGCCCCGGTGTAAAACGTTCACTGCCAGCATTCACACCAAAGTAATGAAGACTGTCACTTAAATGAAAATAGATCCGTTCGAGAATAGTACTGATATTCGGTAAAAGGCAGTCGAAGATGAGAAAAAGTGAATTATTTTCATTTTCAGTATCCAGTTGTTTTTCGATGCCATTAGAAAATGCGCTAATGAAAGATTTAAGCGCAATTTCGTTGGAGGGGACATCATCAACTAATTGGTAATAAGGTAAATGTGTTAGCAATAGCAACACAACACCTTTTGCCTTAAAACGCGCATAGACGATCAATTCTGGAAATATGGCACCAAGCAGAGGATATTCAATCGAGTTACATTTTGACTGCAGAGCAGGAATATCCTCCGTGTTCGTTTCAGCTAGTAACGCAAAACAGACGCCATCAGGCCATAGTTGTTGCCAGTGGTGTATTGTCTCAAAAAGCAGGGGGTCATTGGGGTCTTCAAAATAACGGGGGGTGTCCATAATATATTAGGGGCGTTAAAGGTTTCATATATACTGACAAATTATAGGCAAAAATCAAGTACAGATGCTTAATAAATATAATATCTTACGTTATTGAATGTTTTTATGAACACCGTTATAAAACCATTTAAAAATAGTGGCAAACTGGCAGAGTTCAGTAAACACGGGATGAGTGAAGAAAAATAATACTATTAACCTTCCGATATCTCTGGTGACTTAGATGATAAAGCTCTGAATATGTAACAAGCAACATAAAATCACCGCATTTAAGGGCAACTTTTAATAGCCCTTACCAATTGTTTACATGCTGAATTTAATTTCACGATTGTGTAGAGGCTGTACTGGACGTATGCTTTTACTGAAAATATTAGTAAAGATTTTAATCTGGCGATCTGACACCTGTACCGGAGACTTCAGCACCATCCAGTTTACGCCTTCTGAACAAGGAGGAGTGGTCAGGGAGCCTGAATAATTATAATAGGCCTTGTCTTTTGGCAATATATCATTCACATTTATGTTGTCTGACAGTTTTATATTTTCACCAGCTGTGGTTGGCATATTGTCCCACAGTTGAGCAATGACCTTGTTGGCCTTGCCTTTATTCATTAATACAGCAACCACACCTAGCTGATTGTCTTCAGCCTTGTGAACGAAATGTGCCACCATGTGGGCCGCTTTGCCATCAAGGGTATGTTCAGAAGGCGAGTGGAAATGGAATTGCAGCAGGTTGTAGGTTTTGTTACTAATAACAATGTGGCTGCCCTTATCCATATTGACCTGTACGGTGTGTCCATTATTGACAATATTTTTAGGGTTAGCTTTATAGTTGAAGTCAATATTGCCCAACTTAGTACCCTGGGCATTGCTTATATCGATAGGGGATTGTTTTTTGCCCGCTTTACACATGTGGTAGTCATTGTTTAACTTACTCCACTGGGCAGGGCCTTCATGCCCGGTATAACCCCAATGGGATTTACCGCCACTGGCCAACACCGGAGCTTCACCACTGGAAAATAAGGTGACAACTGTCGCAAAAATAACATGCTTCTTATAGGGCATTTAACTATCCTCTTACAGGCTATGATTAATTTTAATATATAAGTTTAGGTGACCAGTTTTTATTTTCCATAAGACAAAATTTTTTCTCTTCATTATATCTACTGTTTCGCTTAATTATCTGTAAAAATCATTATCCGCCATTAAGTCAAGGCTTGTAAAATATAAAATAGACATGAAAATCAGCCGTATTAAAATAATGATCAGGTCATACAAAAACGAAGACAAAAATCAACTTAACGCATTAGCCGTCAGAGCCTTTTCACAATTCAAAAACAATTACACTGATTGGGATGCGATTAAATCTGTTGTAGGCCGAATGTCCGACTTAAGTGACTCATCTGAAATAATGGTGGTCGAAAGCTCCGGCAACATTATCGGGGCGGTTGCTTTCATTCCTCCAGGAGGCGATACAAAAGGGCATTTTGATAAATCATGGGCATCAATAAGGATGTTAGTTGTTTGTCCAGATCAACGAGGCAAAGGCATCGGAAAAAAACTAACCGAAGAATGCATTAAGCAAGCACGTGATATTAAAGCCCCATTTATTGGCTTACATACCAGTCCCATGATGGACGTGGCCTTATCAATATATTTGCGCATGGGCTTTATTAAAATAAAAAATATTGAACCCATCTTCGGCGTTGAATATTCGTTATATAAATTACCCCTGGACAGCACGTAATAAAAACAGAATAACAGTCCTGATTCACAACACCATTGTTTATAATATTAGATTATTGTGTTCTAATCCAGATTGTTCATATAAAGTATCACTGCTGTCCCGTTAACTTTCACAGCAAAGCTAATTGTTTAGTGGAACCCACTTGGTCAACAGGAGGATCACCTCGCAACAAGGCAAGCAAGTCTCGTTTTTCGAACAGGTTGGGCTGTACTAATCGAAGTATTTGCT
>JAFLJQ010000219.1 GCA_022712915.1 Gammaproteobacteria bacterium
GGATGCTGTAGAGAAATATATTCGTTTTTATAATTACAAGCGATTGCATTCTACCCTTGGATATTTAACACCTAACCAGAAAAAAATGGAATTGAAAAATGCGGCTTAAATTCTTTCCAATAAAACTTGACCACTACAAACGTTTGAGTTAACTTGATCGCAAAAGTAGAGTGTAGCGAAGCGAAACGGCGCTTTTGTGGGTCAAGTTGGACGATTTGTTATATGCTGACATTGCAGTAATCTTTAATAGATTTAGAAGACAGTACTTTCACCCAAATGATAGGGATAACAAAATCCCAAATAGGACGAAACATACCATAAGTTAAATATGGGTTGTCGTAGTTATCTCTGCCTATATGTGTGTAAACACTTATTGCACCAAAAACAATAGGTAGCATGAAAAAATACATTATGCCTTTTCTTAATTTATCATTTGGCTTTATGAGTAGAAAAATACTAATAAAAAATAAATATAGATAGAAAAAAAGTCCAGTCCAGCCAACATGCGGAACAATGGCTGCGCGGAAATCATCACTAGCTAGCTTGAGATAGTAAACAGCAATCAAGCTAACAGTGCCTGCGAAGACAATGAAAATAATTAGCCCTTTGGGCACATTTCTTAAATTGTTTCTTAAATAGCTCATTTATTTACTTAAGCATATAATGATTAGGGTAAGTGGCCGAGCGAATAGCGAGGCCCAAGCCCGCGCTTTTTGCGGGCGAACTTGACCCGATTGTTATACGTTACCCTCTTGGCACAATTCTTCGTAATCCACCCATTACATTCGCGTACGAATTTTCAGGATGTGATGGTATTATATTTTCAACCAAAGCTACCATGGATGCACTGATTTTTACCTCCTCTTCATTGTTAAGACAATCTTCAATATAAGATAATGGTAAAATCATTAGTGAACGATCCTTTGGAACAATTGCTAATGTTTTCCAGTCTTCAAGATCATGAAATGTTAATAGTCTCCACTCCCATTTATGTTTTTCAACAATTACCGCTGCCCATGCTGCAGCTAAGGCAGGAATTAAATTATTTTCATCAACAAACATGCTAGGTGGTGTACCGTTTTGTTGCCACTGATATAAAAAATTATCAATCCAATCTAGTATATCGACATTTTCAGAATCAGATATCGGTGCAATTGAGCCGGTGGCAAACTTTACAAGCTGGTCAATTTCAATATCTTCTGCTGATGACTCAGATATATTCACTTCCTACACTCCTTATACGTATAACGTTAAAGCTGTACGGCGCAAACGAAGCGCAGCGTAGTTTGCGTCCGAACGAGCGGCTTGTTATATGCCTGTTTCATTCTGGCTGCAACTCCACATGTTGCCAATTCATATCACCGAGTTCTATTATCTTCAGAATGGCTCTTCGTGCTAGTTCTGCCACATCATCTAGCAGCTCAATGTTTTTCTTCGGCATTTTCCCGGTATGAACAGCTGTTGATGTTACATCGTAGACTTTTTTCACTTTGCTCACGATATCTTTCCTTTCATCGAGATCTTTACTTAAAAACAAAGCAGCTCTTAGGGAAAGGGTGTATCTGAGCTGTTCCTTATTACCATCATCTAAGAATATTGACTCAAGACATATTCTTAAATCTATCGCCCTATCTACCATTGAAGCACCTGAGCTATAACCATTTAATCTTTCAACTTGGCTAAGAACTTTTGTCATGCATTTGTCTTCAAGTTCATTAAGCTTTTTAAGTACTTCATTGGCTCTGTCCATTTCAATATTTAATATTGGTGGAGCTAAAGGGGGCATCTTAAAAGAATGTAAAGACCATCCAGATATAGACTGGATAATAGGGATGTTGTCAGTTACAACGACACTAGTAGCTATTGACTGTATGCCATACCTAAGGGGTCTGGCCAAAACTAGACACGCCTTCACCTCCTCTAAGGAACTGAATGGAACTTCAATTTTTGGTTGTTTTGTCTCTATATCAGTATTAGACCAGTGAAATTTCATATGCTGGAATGGTGAAACCAATATGCAATCCGTTTTTGGCAGTGGCAAAGCTTGCTCATATGAGTTCATCTGAACACTTTGGGCTAACCATTTATTATTTAGTGAGTAGGCATGTATTAACTTAACGCCGTTGTAGAATTCAAATTCATTATCAATATGTGTATTTGCGAGCAGCATAACTGCATATGCTTCATAATGGTCAGAATTAACATAATCAGTTATGTCTTTTACTGCCTGCTCACTTCCAGTAACAGAAGTTCTTTCTACTAGCCAATCAGCAAGGTTCAATAAATTAATACTGGTTCCGCCATTGCCTAATAATTGTAGGTGTTCGTTAAAATCTGAATAATCATTAACGGTTTTCAGGTATTCAATTAACGCTTCCCCTTCTTCTGATTTAGACCAGGAAGGACCATGAATGGCTTTTTCAATAGGCGAAAGGCTTAGTAAATTATCCGAGCTTAGTATTTTGTCAAGATGTTCGACTAGCTCATTAGTCATTCACGAAACTCCAATGGCATATAACGTTTGAGTTAACCGGGAGGCGCGTTTTTTGCGCCGATCCGGTTTAACGATTTGTTATGGCTTGTATACATAAAGCACCAATGAATATTTGCCATTATCACTTTTGAACTTTTCACCAGCATCTACAAAGCCATATTTACCAAATAGATGATGCATGGCACCATTATTTTCTCTTGTTGTGGCAAAACAACTAGAGTTGCCGATAGCTGAAACTATAGATTGCATAATAATATTACCTACGCCTTTTCTTTGGGATAGTATCCAGCCAAGTTCAAAGATATGTTCGTTTGTAAGATTAGGAACACCAGATTTTTTAAAAACTTTGTTTTTGTAACTATCGTATGGTTGTTTTATCGCCCCTATACCAATGCATTCTTTATCTTTTACAAAAATTAGTTTTTCTGCTCGTCTGATACGATCATGCAACCCTTCGGCCACCACTTCACCACCTTTAAGCACTAATGCATAGAATTCAGAAAGCTCACTACTAGAACATTCTTCTGGTGTTTTTGTGATAATGTCCATTTTTTTAATTGCCATAACGCCTTGCTCAGCAGCAGTTTAAAGTGGCACGTTTTTGCGCAAGCAAAACAAGTGACGCTTTAAACTGTCCGCTGGAGCTATTTGTTAGCATTTTTAGTGCTCATTTGATCTTAGCCATTTAATATGCTTTGAGATACCATCCAAATCTGGGTAGATTGTTCCTGGGTTTACTCCAAAACGATTTAAAGTTGTTTTTATATTTTTTCTTATGTCTTTATGGATCCTTATTTTCTTTATATTGTCAGGCTCCCATGATTCATATGGGTCATTATGAACTGTAAATAAACCACCTTGAGATGTAATTCTTTTATCCCAATGCTTGGGAACATATCTTGTTACTTTATTGATTTCATAAGGTTTTAACACTGCATCTAAATTAACTAGCGTTTGAGGTTCATAAATAAAAAGGACAGAGTATTCTGTTTCTTTTTCGTCTTCTTTCGTAAATGGTTCCTCAATGGCAAAATACATACCTACCAATGGATTCTTTGTCCAATCTAAAGCCCTTGTTGGTAACCCATGATGCTGGCCTATTGTTAATAGCTCAATGTCACTATCTAAATAATCTTTTATAAAAGGATATGCCCTATGTTTAAAAACCTTAAGCAATCTTTTTTCATCTTCAATGGTTAGCTTACTATCGTCTTTGTTCCGTATTCTTCCTACGGAAGGAACTAAATCCCATGTCGAATTTCTTGCACCGCGATAAATTTGGTTTTTTGAATTTTCTGTATGTTTGTTTAAAAAAACATAGAAATCATCAATTTTATTAATATCCATTCGGAATGGTTCCTATGTTTTTTATGCTAACAGTTATATCGACGAACGTTCGTAATTCGCTTTATCTACCGTATTAGACGAACGTTCGTATAATACCCGATTTAGCTGATAATACGAACGGAAAAACCCGTCACCCATCATACCCAAACCTAAAAACACCTTATTTAACCGCCTATTACCGTTATTAAGCTGATTTTTGATATGACATATTTAAACTGTGAGTTTTAATAAAGCCGTTATTTTTCCAGGGTTTTTTTTTCATAGAGTCGATTAAATTTTTCCATGGTGATGCCTAGTGCTTTGCAGATGTCTTTGATTTCTACATAATCAAGTTTGCGTTCACCTGTTTCATATTTCGAAACATAGCTTTGGGGTTTGCTCAGTCTTTTGCTTAGTTTTACCTGGGTTAAACCCGTTTCATTTTTGCGCAGCTCTTTGAGTAAATCCCTTAGTTTTTCTCTGTCTCCTGAGTATGACAGCCGCTACAAATATCCCGAAATGGGATATTAAGCCGCATAGGTTAGATTTGGTTATTTGTAATGACGGTTATTTTCAGGAGATGGAGCAATGCCTAATAAATCTAAAAAGTTAACGGGAAGTCCACTTGAGATGGATTTATTGCATTTTTATGATGCTTTTGCCGAGTTTCATGATCATTGTTGTTTTTTGTGTGATGCCTTTGCGTGTCTGGCGATGGAAGATGATGTGATGGATTCTGGTACGGCCATGGGGGGGAGCCGTTTTAGCCATGGGCTGAAACTTAGAGTACAGGAACTCAAACAGGATTTGAAAAAAATCCATGAAAAGGCGCGTGCTCAAAAGAAAAGGGTAAACAAAACACAGAACCAAAAGCCGATGCTGAAAAAATGAATCGTTAAGGACCTAAGTGGATCGGCTGCTTAAGCTGGGTGTCCGGTTAAGCCATTTACTACGTGTAAACTGCGCGTTCTGCTCGTCACATCCCTATGGCGATCCCCTTCGGGGCCATGCTATCGCATGGCCAAAATCATTCCTGATGATTTTGTCACTTGTTTTTGCCTTGCCATCATCGGCTTGATTGACTTTTTGAAATACCTTTAAGTGTGCGGCTTGATTCTTTAGATGCAAAAGAGTCATGGATTCAGGTTTTAAATTAATGCCCGGTTCGGTAGGGCTAACCCTTCGTTAATGCACGCAAAATCATTTGCTGTACTGCCTTGTTTGCTTTTAAATATACCAGATCCATATCAGGGTGCTGGTGTTTGAAAACACGAAATATTTCATCAGCAAAGGATTGTCCGATACTCTCAACTTCATCAAAGTCAAATATAACCGTTTTAAATTTTTCAACTCGGGCTAACAATCTTTTAGCTTGCGATCTTGAAACGAGTTTTTCTTCACCATATTGTGCTAAATGGACGGGTACAACGGTTTTAGTAAAACCATAATCATCACCCGAGGTAAAACTATCAAATATATCCTTGGATGTACGATTGGTATTATTGGCAATTTTCATTAACACACCGGTTCCAGACTGAAACCTTTGTTGTTCTAATATCCAGTCTTCAACATCATTAATCTTATGTGAAAAATAGACATTTCCTGAAAGGACGGCAAAGTCATCAAACATCCTCGAACTAAAAAATATACCTTCACCTGTATGGTTGTCTGGGTCGGTTGTTAGTTTACCTTTTGATAACTCAAGCACTGAATGGCGTTCATCTAGCAAGCCTAATTCACGTTGAATTTTTTTAAATATTCCTTCTCCGTCGTCGTATACCACTATTTCTGTATTTGTTGCGGTCTTAGTCACTTGAACAAGTAATTGGTGACCTGAAGAGTGGTCGATTGCATTGTTAATTATTTCCGTAACGCCATAGTGCCAAATATCTATTATGTTTTCGGGCAAATCTTCAACAAACGCTGCAATGTCATTTCTCCATACCGTATCCTCAGTCAACTTGCCATCAAGGCTATAGATATGTTCCCATTTAACTAACGGGTGCAGTAAGTAATGCCTGTTTTTAGTTGTTCCCCTTACTAATAGGGCATGTTGTTCAACCAATCTCTTTACATGTTTGTTAACCGCTTGCCTTGAGATGTCAAATGTACGGGAAGCCAGTGATACTACATCCCTTGGATGATGTTCCACATTGTCTAATATAAATTGGCGAATTTCTTCGCCTCTTTTACGAATTCCAACCATAATTCAATCACTTACCATAAAATTATTGTTAACCTTATAGGTTTTTATTGTCAACCTTATCGAAGTTATTGTCAACCCTATGTAATAAACAGGATCTATTTTAAAAAACCTAAAAACAATTTATTTAACAGTCAAATACACTGATTTTGCTATGTAACAAATGACCCAGGTATTCACTTTATGAAAATAGACTAACGTATCGTTATTTAACAATTCTTATGAGTGAAATATCGGGGACAGTAGACCGATTAGCAGACGCTAGAAATATTTTGTCCTCAAGGTTTTGTTTGAGGTAACCGGACACTCAACTTAAGCCGCTCTATTTGTGTTACTCATGCTTGAATCTGGATTCTCGTAAATCAATATAAGCTATTGACTGTTATTAATAATGCATTCTTTCTTAAGCTGGATGTCCGGTTTACTTGATATTTATCATTTCAATAAATAGTTTCATTGGTTAACCATCAAGACATTTAAAATGTAAGGCCTGCCCCCACACCTCTGAAAAATATGGATTTAAAAACAATTTCTGTGGTTGTTATCAAGGTTAACAACCCACTAGAAAAAGACTAAGATGTACGGTGCCCACTAAAATGGCAGAATGGATAGTTGCAGTTGCAGCTTAGATGGTTGTTTATTTAAGGGGTTGAATTTTCCCATGATAAAGAGATACTTGTATGAAAAAAATAATACTTTATTTTTTAATGAATACATTAGTGTTGGTTTCATTACCAACTTATGCGGAGCAAAAAGAGAATGTTGACGTCAAGCAGCAGAATAAAAAGCTTGTTGCCTTTGCCCATAAGGGTAAGTTAAAGGCTCATATTCGTTGGACTGACTATGGCGTTCCACATATCACGGCAAAGAACCTGGAGAGTCTTGGTTTTGGTAATGGTTATGCACAGGCACAAGATAATATTTGTGTCATTGCGGATGGATATATCAGGGTGAATAGTGAACGTTCGAAATATTTTGGCCCGGATAAATCAGAACCCAATGATGCTGTGAACTTAATCAGTGATCTTAGCTTCAAGGCATTACGTTTGCGTGAGCTTGCAGAGGAAAGATGGCCGCAATTCAGTGATAATACGCGTGCAATCATTCAGGGGTATGCCGCAGGTTATAATTTTTATTTGAGTAAAGTCAAAAAAGGGGAAAAGAAACTATCGCCTTTGTGCGCCGATCAGCCGTGGGTTAAGGCAATTGAGCCTGTGGATGTTGTGACCGATCTTTTTTCGGTGGCCTTGTTTGAGGAGGTGATTAGGTATCAACAAATACTTGTCTGGGCCAACCCCGGCGATGGCGATGAATGGCTGCCCCGTCCGGCCACCACTTCGTTATCAAATAAAAGAAAACAACATGATGCGGTATTCAAGCCACAGGACTACGCGCATCTTGGCCGCAATGTCGTGTTCCCTACTATGAGACGATCCGGATTAGGATCAAATGCCTGGGCATTGGGGGAAGAGAAAACGGAAAACAAGCGGGGTATGTTACTGGAAAATTCGCACTTTCCTTTTACCGGTAATCTTCGTTTATGGGAGTCCCATTCCATCATCCCCGGTGTGTTGAATGTGATGGGAAGTGGGTTATTGGGTTATCCTGGTGTGATATTAATTGGGTTTAATCAGCATGTTGCGTGGTCGGCCACGGCTTCAGCGTCAGAGCGCCTGGTCTTTTATCGGTTGCAGTTGGTGGAGGGCGATCGAAATAGATATATGCTTGATGGTGAGGAAAAATCCATTCAAAAACGCACCGTTAGCCTTGACGTTAAAATGGGGCCGAACCTGGTTAAGCTGGAAAAGGATCTCTATTACACGGAGATAGGGCCGATAGTTGAATCGAGAGGCATTCGTTGGGATGATAAACATGCCTATGTTATGAGGCAGGCAAACCTGGCCAATATGGATCTTATCGATCACTGGCTTGAAATGAATCTTGCTTCTGATTTAGCGCATTTTCAAGAAACATTTAAGAAATATAGCGGTACGTTGTATGCAAATATCCTTTCTACCGACCAGAAAGGAAACAGCTTTTATATAGATGGGGCCAGTGTGCCGGATCTTTCCGATAAGGCCATTATGTTTTTACAAACGGATGCTGAGACAAAGCTTATTCGGGAAAGATTTGGTGTAACAATATTACCCGGGCATGACAGCGATTTTATCTATAAAGGTGTGGTGCCTTATCAAAAGCGGCCAAAATTGCAGCGTCGAGACTACACTCAGAATGCCAATGACTCTCATTGGCTGACAAATCCCATATCACCTTTAGAAGGTTTTTCACCACTCTTTGGCACGGAGAAAATGGCGTTATCTTTAAGGGCACGCATGGGACTCAAGATGATCAATGATGCGGCGGGTGAGAATGGTCTTTTTTCACTAGAGGAGTTGGAAACTGCGTTGGTATCCAATCGAAGTTATCTTGCTGAACTAGTGCTGGATGATCTTTTGAATCAGTGCCGTGCACAGGGTTCAACCCCAGTGATTATCAACCCGAAAATCTCGGTCGATGTTAGTCCCGGCTGTCAGGCCTTGCAACGCTGGAACGGACGGCAGGATAAGGATAGTATCGCTGGGCATTTGGTTCGGGAAATGGCCTTTTTGTTTCGTAGCCGAAATTACCTCGAGAATCCTTTTGATGAGACAGACCCGGTGAACACGCCAAATACGTTAAAAAAGGATGGATCGGCTCTTCTTGACCTGGCTCATGCTATGCTGAATATTACCAATGCAGGTTGGTCACTTGATGCAAAATTAGGTGAGGTACAATTTGTGGAACGTACACAGTCTGATGGCAGTCCGTCTGGGAATAAATTGCCCTGGGCAGGTGGACATGATGTGGAAGGTGCTTTTAACAGCTTTGATACGAACTCTAATGGTTTAGATATGACACTCTACTCAAAGCATCGCTATCCTCCTGCAATAGATGCTGTGAGTGGTGGCCAGCTGCCTTCGGCTTTATCAGACGAGGGCTATCATGTCCGTTACGGATCTAGCTGGATGATGGTTGTTGGTTTTGAGGATGATGGCCCCGTCGCACGAGGTTTGTTGACGCACTCACAGTCCTCTAATCCGGATTCAGAGTACTATGAGGATCAAACTCGCTATTATTCAGAAAACAAATCTTTACGCCCAATGCTATACAGAGAGAAAGACATTGTTCGACATGTTAAAGCAGCTGAAGTAATACAATCATCACGTAAGGCAAGTGCCAGATAGGAGGGCAGAGTAGGTTTTTTTGTGACACAGTGCATTACATTGATCCTAATTCGTTTTGATTAAGTCTATGTTCTATCAGAATGCAATTGGGTTTAGATTAGATTAAGAACGGGGTCGGTAACAAAAAATTATTCTATTTTGTCACCGACCCTTTTTTGTTCTTTGATTTTAGGGGGCAGGCAGTGGGGCGTCTTGTTTCTCACTACTTTGGCTGTCGGCTATCATCAGGTGATTTGTTGCGTCATAGGTTTTGAATGCGGCTGCGTAGACTTGATTGGTATTGTCTTTTTGTGTGATTGATTCGGCATGATACCATTCCGCTTGTGTGCGTTCGTGAGTGATATCGAGTAACACATACCCCCGATGAAAGAGATCAACATATTTCATATGAGGATTGCTTGCTTTCAGGTACATGGACGTTTGTGCTGCCTGAATTTCATTTTCCAGGGCGGGTGAGGTGACGGCTGGGGTGACAAACTCTACTGCGACGGAGCCTTGTCCTGTTTGTGCATTGTATTGTTCTGGGTCATATGGATTAGCCGTTATATCCATTGCCCAGGATGAGTGGATATCCCCGGTTAAGAAGATAGTGTTATCAATGTTATTCTGTTGCAGGTGATTTAATACGCGGTTACGACTTGCAGGATAACCATCCCATTGATCGACGTTAAATATTTGACCGTTGAATATGAGTTGGCCAAACATGACTTGTTGGCCTAGCAGACGCCAGCGAATATCGTCTTCTTGTGAGTCATCCAGGCTATCCAGTAACCATTGCGCCTGTTCATCACCGAGTAATTTTCGATTCGGATCATTGAGTGCGGGATCCATGGCGTTTGGTACTTGTTGATCGCGCCCGTACAAGCGGGTATCGAGCATGATTAAGTCTAGCAAGTTGCCAAAACGAAATTTGCGATAGGCCTTTAATGGGTTAACCGGATCTACGCGGCGAATGGGCATCCATTCGTAATAGGCTTTAATCGCCACGGCACGACGGTCCAACCAGTTTCCTTCGCCTAGCTCCGGGTTATGATTTTCTGCACCGCTAGTCCAGGCATTATTTGCGGTTTCGTGATCATCCCAGATAGTAATAAATGCGTGCTGACGGTGGGCTTCCTGAAGATCGGGATCAGAGCGATACTGTGCATAACGCATACGATAATCATCAAGGCTAATTATTTCGGCATTTGGCTGTGGAATACGATCTAAGTCTGTACCATCGCCATAGGTGCCGTTGCCATATTCATATATGTAATCCCCTAAATGTAACACTGCATCCAGATCATTGCGCTGTGCAATCATGCGGTACACATTGAAGTATCCATATGGGTAATTGGAGCAAGACGTAAAGGCGATACGTAAATTATCAATATGATCGACAGGCAACGTTTTGGTTCGGCCGATAGGGGAGTCATAACCTAAGGCGTGAAATTGATAATAATAAGTTGTGGCGGGCTGCAAACCTGTTGGGTCAATTTTTACCGTAAAATCAACTTCTGCTGCTGTGTGCGTCACACCTTCTTTAATAATGGTCTTGAAATCAGCATCACTTGCAATAGTCCAGCGCACGGGTATTACCCCTGTTGTGTTATTGACAGGCGTTACGCGTGTCCACAGGATAACGCTATCTTGCAAAGGGTCACCACTGGCAACACCATGTCTGAAGGGGGAACGTTCAGCTTTGGGCTCTTGTTGATAGGCACGGAGGTTGAGTGGATTGAGAGCCAGGCTTGCTCCCATGGTTTTTACAAAATGGCGACGCGTAAACTTCATAGGTGGATTCCTCACGAAATATAATTATAGTCAGTTATTTTACGGCTAAGATATTACAGTTGAGTTAATGGATGGGGTGGTTGTGTTTTGACAGAAAACTGGATAGGAATGCAACTGTTTTTAAAGTATAAGTTGATTCAAATCTCTTGGGAGTGTTTTATTCCCCGCAGTTTGCTGCGGGGATGTTTATTCAGGAGGGCTTTAAGTGAGAGGTGTCTATCTTTGGGTTAGATCTGAAAAATAAATCCTACCCCGATGATCAGCAGGATGCTTCCTAATATACGTCGCATTAGTTTCTCAGGGATAGTGCTACCAAGTCGGGTTCCCAGCATGATTCCGGGTAAGGAACCTAATAGCAGGTTGCCCAGTAACTGAAAATCAATATTGCCCAAATAGAAGTGGCCCAGAGAGGCGGCAAATGCAAGTGGTACGGCATGCGCGATATCGGTGCCAACCACCATGGTCATTCTTAAATGGCTGTAGAGCATGACCAGAATCGCCGCGCCGATTACTCCGGCACCCACAGAGGAAAGGGTAACCAGGACACCGAGTGCAGCGCCTGATAGTACTGTGAGGGGTTTGATCAGGCGGGGTGACAAACGGAAGTCACCCTCTTTTTTAGGTGATGAGTTGGTTGGGCGAAACAACACCAATGCGGTCAATATTAGGGCAATGCTCAAGATGGTGGTAATAAGCATCTCGTAATCTTTGCCATGGATATCCAATGTCCTTAACCACAGTACCGACAGCCCTGATGCTGGTAGGCTTCCCAGCGCGAGCCAAAATACGGTGCGCCATTGCACGGTGGCATTGCGGTGATGGGCCAGGACGCCGAGCGATTTGGTGCTTGCTGCAAAGAGGAGGTCAGTGCCCACTGCCGTCGCGGGGGGTACGCCATAAAGGATTAGGAAGGGGGTCATGAGCGCGCCACCGCCCACACCACATAACCCCACAATTATACCGACTACAAATCCAGCCAGCGTTAAAACAATATCCATCCATCTATCCCATTATTGTGATCGTGGCCGATCTAGGCGTTGACCAGGGGGGCCGTGACAGCGGGGCGTGTCATGGCTTGTTGACCCTTGGTATTCTCTCTGGCTTGTATCAGCCACCCTTCAATTTGTGTCTTAAGTTCAGGGTAAATCAACTCGTCAGGATTATTACGAAAGTCGGTCAAGGCTGTAACAAGTGATTCGAGTGTGTCCCACAGCGGCATAGCATTAGGCTGGGCATTGCGAAGCAGATTGACTAACGCTGCTGTGTCAGCGTCACCACATGTCTGTCCTGATTGCAGCAGCGTTGCTTTACTCATCAGATAGAGCGTGTTGTCGAGACACTCTCCTGCCTCGGTAAATTTTTGCTTGGCAGCAAATGCCTTGACGAGGCCTGACTCATAAGTAATATCCTGTAACAGTCTGCTGACGGGGTCGAACTGTACACCTGCGCACTCACTTATACCAACATTTTTCACCTTGAATACTTGAGCATCGCCATGTTCCCGGGTGAGTAGTGGTAGTTCGATTTCGCTGACCTGGGTTAGATCATGTAACAGGGTCTTAAAATAAGGGGTTCCTTCACGATGACTCCATTCTGTAAAGTGTTCTTCTTCAGTTCGCTGGCTCAGATAGGCTTCCTGGATGCGATGGATTGCTTTGGGCAGACGAACGGCAGGAATATCCGGGCCGGGAATGGCAAGTTTGCCATTGAATGCACCGTTGCCGCCAAGTAGTAGGGCATAGCTTGGAACCAGATTGCCAAAATGACGGCGACCTTTGCCATACAGGCCGATGTCGGCGGTGTTGGCATTGGCGCAACTGTTCTGACAGCCGTTGATCCGGATACTGAGATCGGCCTGCCCACTATCTAATTCACTTGCAATACGCTGTGAGGCGGTAATCCCCAAGGGGCAGGTATCTGTCCCTGGGCAAGAAACCACATCGTTACCTTTGTGGGGCAGATCCAACTCTAATTCATGTAAGCTCTGTTTCAGTGAGTCGATTTTATTTTCAGCGACATGGTAGACCACCAGTCCTTGATTCTGGGTTGTATGCAGCTCTTGTAAATTCATGCTTTCGAAGAGTTTGGCCAGGCCATATAGCTGCTTTGTTGTGAGTTGTCCTAATGGCGCATGAATGGGTACGGCATAGTAGCCCGGTTGCTGTTGTTGGGCTGGGGCGTGAAGTGTAATAGCGTGATTTGCATCAGGCTTAGTGGTGGCTTGCCGCCACTGACCACGTGGTGTCTTTTTTTCATCAAAGGCGCTTACGGTTCGGCTCAATTCATCACGATACTCATTGCGGAAAGCTTCCATGCCCAGGCGTGCCAGTAGAAACTTTATGCGGGAGCGGGCTCGACGTTTCCGATCCGAGTGTTTGTTATGCAGTGTTAAAACGGCTTCAATTACAGGCAGCAGCATTTGTTCTTCGATAAAGGGCTCAAGCAGTTGGGCTTCATGGGGTTTTACACCCAGGCCACCACCGACCATGACCTTGAAACCAGCCTGTCCATTGTTGTTAGTGGCAATAAACGCCATATCGTGGATGAGCCCCTGAGAGCAATCGGTCTCACAGCCTGAAAAGCTGATTTTGAATTTGCGCGGTAACATCTGGGTCAGGGGATGATGAAGAAAATAACGGGCGGTTTGTTGTACATGAACGCTGATATCAACATGTTCATGTGGGCAGACTCCGGCCAGGGTGCAACTGGTTATATTTCGTACGGTGTTACCGGCGGCCTCACGGGTGGTGAGCCCATAATTGGCTAAATGCCGAAGTAACTTGGGTGTTTCATCCAGTTTGAGGTCGTAGAATTGAATATCCTGACGGGTGGTGATATGTGCACTATCACGCGTGGAGAATTTTTCAACAGCTTCAGCGATACCACGTAGTTGTATTGGCCTGAGATAGCCACCCGGTAATTTGGTGCGCAGCATAAACATCTCTTCCTGGCGTTGGGCGTAAACACCCATGAGTAATCGTTCACCAGAAAACTGATCTGCCTTCATCTGCCCTGTGACATATTTGTGTAAGACATCCTCGTAATGCAGGATATCTTTTTGCTTGTTTAATACTATTAATCCACTCATGGTCGCTATTCCCTATTTCATAAATTTTTTTGCTGTTTAAGTGTGTGGTCTGTAAATTAGCAGTGTTATATCACCTGTTCATCGCCGAATCTCACGCATAAAGCGGAGATATGAAGTGTAGATCTGTTGCTCACCTTGCTCATCGGTGATGATGAAAAAGGGTGCGCTATCGACACCGTGAAGGGTAGCCAATTGGTAACCCTCGCTCTCCGGTTCACCTTCTGTAGCGGTGACGATTTGATCGATACGATCCAGCAGACTGCTCTGTTGTAATCGGTTTAGCACGTCTATGCATTTCCGGCAGGGTGCTCCATTTCGGAGAACCTTTTTAACCATAACGACGTGTGTCATGATTTAGCGGTGGCGGTAGCCGGGGTAAGGTTGGCGGCATGGAGTCCGCACTCTTTCATTTCACCATCTTCCCACCACCAACGACCTTCTCGTTCATGCTGATTAGGCAAAACAGCCTGCGTGCAGGGTTCACACCCAATACTGATAAACCCTTTGTTATGAAGATCGTTGTAGGGAACACCGTTGCTACGGATATAATCCCATACTTGAGCTGAGCTCCAGTTGGCCAGGGGATTGAATTTCACTAGCTGATGATCCGGGCTGGAGAAGGCCTCATCAGCTTGCACTACCGGGAGGGTCATGCGAGTCTCCGGGCTTTGATCTACTCGTTGCCCAGTGACCCAGGCATCAAGGGTGGCCAGTTTGCGGCGCAAGGGAGCAACCTTACGTATTCCACAGCATTCTTTATGGCCATCCCGGTAGAAGCTATACAAACCTTTATTATTTACCATGCGCTCCAGATCCACTGTGTTCGGCGACAGTATATCCAGTTCAATGTCATAGAATCCTCTGATCTGTTCGATAAAGCGGTAGGTGTCGGCATGGAGTCGGCCTGTATCGAGGCTGAATACCTTAATGGGTGTCTGTATTTGCACGGCCATGTCGAGTAGCACGGCGTCTTCGGCGCCGCTAAAGGAAATAGCCATATTGGTGGGGAAACGCTCTAAGGCTAAGCGGAGAATCTCTTGTGGTGTCGATTTTTCATATTGACTTGCTAGTTCCTCTAGCTCCAAATGTTCGATTGTCATCGCTTTCTTTCCTCGTTATGCTACAAAATGGGTTGTTTTCAGCTACAAACAGGGTGAACCCTGCGTCATCTGACTCGTTCAGAAGTGAAAATTTAGCAGAGTTGCTTGTATAATAGAAATATTAAATTTGCATATTATTATAACTTATAGTTATAACTGCAATAAATGAATAAGCGGCAATAGCCCAGAGGATAGGATGAAACTTCAACAACTCCGCTATATATGGGAGGTCGCACAGCATGACTTGAATCTCTCCTCAACCGCTGAAGCGTTATTTACCTCTCAACCTGGTTTAAGTAAGCAGATCCGCTTACTGGAGGAGGAACTGGGAGTGCAGATCTTTGAACGAAGCGGTAAACAGCTGGTTCGGGTTACGACGGCGGGAGAGAAGATTCTTGGTCTGGCCCAACGTATTTTGACTGACGCTGATAATATCCGGCTCATGGGCCGTGAATATAGTGATCCCGACCATGGTACGCTCTCGATTGCGACAACGCATACTCAGGCACGTTATGTGCTGCCACCGGTTATCAAAGCTTTTATCAGCCGTTATCCCAGAGTCAGGTTGAATATGCATCAGGGTACACCGGCGCAAATTGCACAGTTGGCGGCAACCGGTGAAGTTGACTGTTGTATCGCAACTGAAGCGATGGAATTTTATGATGATTTGGTCATGTTGCCTTGTTATCGTTGGAACCGTTGTATTATCGTGCCTTGTGATCATCCTCTTAGCAAAGAGAGCCCTCTGACACTTGAAGCCATTGCTCGCTACCCGATTGTCACCTATGTCTTTGGTTTTACGGGCCGTTCTAAACTTGACCGAGCTTTTAATGTTCAGGGCTTAACGCCCAATGTGGTCTTTACTGCTACCGATGCTGATGTGATTAAGACCTATGTAAGGTTAGGCCTGGGTATCGGTATTATTGCCAGGATGGCCTACGATCCTGAGGTTGATACTGATATGTGTACATTAGATGCAAGCCACTTGTTTGAAAGCAGTGTCTCTAAGTTTGGTTTACGCCGTGGTCTTACGCTGCGCAGCTATATGTATGACTTTATCGAGTTATCTGCCCCGCACCTTAGTCGTAATAAGGTGGATCTGGCCATGCAGGCCGGTTCTGCCAGTGAAGTGGAACATCTTTTTGATGATGAGGTGTTAAACGAATACTGAACAATCAGGGTTATATTTGTTTATTTGTTCTTATGTATAAAATGGTGTTTTTTTGTCTTGCCATCATCATGTATGGTCGAACTTTCTGAGGTGCCTTAATGCAAAGTGGCACATCAACCCTCACTTTTAGTCTCAAGTGGCTCAACCAGTTTGTAATTATCCGATCGAACGCCTTGCATCAATAGATCAACATTGTCCTGCGGGATATTGATGATCTGTAAGGCCAACCCACCGAGGCGCAGACTGCTTTCGACAGCTTCGGGGTAGGCATGGGTGGCACCGGCTTCCATTAGTCGAGCCACTGCTGTCAGGTCACGGGCACGAGCAATAACGGGGACGGTGGGAAAGCTGTTGCGTATGTGTGATACGGCCCGTTCTGCGGTTGGGCCGTGATCGATGGTGAGAATAACCAACATGGCATGTTCTGCGTGTACGGTGTTAAGTAAATCCAGGTTGCCGATATCGCCATAGTAGACAGAGAAGCCATCGTCCTGGCCTTGTTTTACCAGTTTGGGATCGGTGTCGAAGGCGATAAAGGGCACACCACTGCTATGAAGTAGCACTCCAACGGCATGACCGACCCGGCCATAGCCACCGATGATGACCTTGCGATTTGGGGTGTTGTCTATGCTGTCTTCGAAGCCTTTGCCGGCGTCTTCATTGTGTTCTGACAGGTTACGAGTCAACCAGGTGGCGAGGTGCACCATGACCGGGGTAAGTAACATACTGACCGAGATGATACCGATGGCATGGATAAAGGTGGTATCGTCGATGACTTGTAGTGCCTTGGCGGAGCCAAAGAGCACAAAACCAAATTCGCCACCTTGTGCCAGCAGTAAGGAAACCTTGGTGGCAATATTGCGCGAGTAGCCAAAGGCCATCACGAGTAGAAACAGTATTAGGATCTTCAGGCTGATAATCACAACGGTATGTTGTGCAAACAGGGCGATTTCTAACGCCAGGGATCGGAAGTCGATGGACATGCCCACCGCGACAAAAAATAGGCCCATGAGAATGCCCTTGAAGGGTTCAATCGAGGCCTGGATCTGGTGTCTATAGCGGCAACCGGATAGTGCGACGCCCATGATAAAGGCCCCCAGGGCCATGGAGGCACCGGCCAGGTGCATGGCCCAGGCGGAAAAAATGACGGCCAGGATCACCACCAGTAAGAAACCTTCTTTGTTACGCTGTTTGGCAAGCAGGTTGAGGGTAAAGGGGATAACATAACGGCCAACGACGATGAGCAGTGTAATACCGCTGATCAGCATTATGAGCTGTTCCCAGCGCGGCACGGCACCGGCCATCGAACTGCTGACCGACATTAACGGTACGATGGCCAGTAAGGGGACAATGGCCATGTCCTGCATTAATAAAACTGAAAAGGCCGTTGTGCCTTGTTTACTGGCAATTTCGCCACGCTCCTGTAAGAGTTGCAGGACAAAGGCCGTGGATGACAGGGCAAAGGTCATGCCTATTAACATGGCAACCTCCCAGCGTTGTTGATACGACAGAAAATAAATGCCGATGGCCAGACCTGATAAAAGGATCTGCAAAGAACCCATGCCAAATACATCACGCCGCATGGCCCATAAGCGGCTGGGTTTCATCTCGATGCCGATCAAAAATAGCAGCAATACTACCCCTAGTTCGGTGAAGTGCCTTACATCTTCTACATGTTGCGTCACAATTGGGCCGGGCGAGTAAGGCCCGACAATAATACCGGCGACCAGTAGCCCCAATACTGAACCCAGGTGCAGGTACTTAAATAAAGTCACTGCAATTGATGTGGCAATAAGGATGAGTAGGGCTGAGGTAATAAAGGAGTCGAGATACATTATGAATCACTTTAGCATGATTTTGGTGTGTTTGTAGTGGTCAAGTTTTTTCAGGTGCTTCTTTCGCTTTGATAAGGGGGGAAGGTGTTCTCATTAAAATGAAATATAATTATCTTATGAAAATATCACTGCTGCTTGTTTTTATCCTCCTTCTTAACGCTTGTGCAAATTTGACTGGCAAGCAAACGCCTATAGCGGATATCCATCTTCACTTTAATTGGGATCAGGAAGAATTGATTTCTGCTCAGGAGGTGGTGAGTATTTTAAAAAGAAACAATGTCGAACTTGCCGTTGTGACGGCGACGCCTTCTAGCAATGCGCTAAAGTTACGCAGAGCGGGCGGTGAATGGATATTGCCAATTTTTAGTCCGTATGTGGATATGGATGCGCGTTATGCCTGGTTTAATCGGCCTGATGTTCTTACTAAAACACGTCAGGCCTTGCAATCGGGAGAGTTTTTCGGTATCGGAGAGGTGCATTTGATGGTCGGTTTGGGTCCCCGGCGCGATAACAAGATATTTACTGGTTTACTGGCCATGGCTGAAGAGTTTGCCGTGCCGGTGTTGATCCATACTGAGGCATCAAGCTACCAATATCTGCGGGCGGTTTGTCGCAGGCATTCGAAGGTTCGTTTTTTGTGGGCGCATGCCGGTGGTCTGTTGGGTGCGCGTCACAGTGAAAAGATACTCCAGTCGTGTCCCAATGTGTGGATTGAGTTATCGGCCCGTGATCCGCAGCGCTATGGATCATTTCTGGTCGATGATAATCGTCTATCGGATGACTGGTTGCGGGTGTTTAAAATGTTCCCTGAGCGTTTTATGATCGGAACCGATCCTGTCTGGAAGGCCCATGAGCCGCATCGTTGGGATCGGGCTGATGAGGGTTGGTTGCATTATGACGAGTTCATTACATTTCATCGCCACTGGTTATCGCAGTTACCGGCTGATATTGAAACAAAGGTTCGTATCATCAATGCCCAACGTTTCTGGCTGGGTGAGAAATAAAAATCACTAGTGGTGATTAAATTTCATATTAGGAATACGTTTTTTTGCTTGTTCGTAGATGTGTTCGTTGAGGACGTTTTCTTTCACCAGGCGTTCCAATCGGGTGATTTCGTTTATTAACATTTGATGTTTATCAATCCGGGCGCTTTGACTTGCTACTACAATGCGGCTCTTCAGATCATTGACGAAGGCTTTGCTATCGTCATTATGGGGGTAGAGCAGGCTGACCAATGGTACACCACAATAGCGGCTGCGAAATTCAATGACATGGGGTGAGTGGTAGAGGAACATGACCAGTGAACCGAGGGCCAACAGGACAAAAATCAGCATAATGGGCATGAGTCGGCTGAGGACATCTGTATCGTGGTGGAAATATAAATAGGCTCCATAGGCCATGGTGGCAATGAAGAAATATAGGGTGCTAAGTAGCCAGTGCCAGGAAAAATAGCGGTGCTGCACCGGCCAGGGCTCCAGTATACTCAAATTCAGGTTGTATTTTTTTTCGCTGAGGACTCTGCGTAGGCTAACCTCAACAAAACGTTGGTCATAAATTGTAAAATTACGCTCTTCTCCCGTGGCCTGATTTTTCTGGAATAAGGCGCGCTGGGTTGTTCGTTTGTAGGTGTTGGCGGTGTCTTGAGTTTGAGCATTCATTGCGCTTAATACTAACCCAGCCGGGAGTAACATGACTACTGCTCAGTCATGGATTGGGCATTAATCATAGAAAATGTGGGTTGGCGTGATACTTTTGTGAAGTATTAGATCTAATGTATACAGGAAATGCCTGTAAATCTGCTTGGAAAATTAATGCCGTACCGAATTTTGGTGATTGAGGACAACGTGGACATGGCCGAGCTGGTGGCTATGCACCTGCGTGATATCGATGTTGAGCCGGTGCTTTGTCATGATGGTGATCGTGGTTTGGCGCGGGCAGAGGCCGAGAAATTTGACTTGCTTATCCTGGATCTGATGTTACCTGGCAAAGGAGGCATTGAAATCTGCCAGCAGCTTCGTAAGCAGGATAATTACACGCCAATATTGATGTTGACTGCTAAATCCTCTGAGTTGGACAGGGTGTTGGGGCTGGAGATTGGAGCTGATGATTATCTGACCAAACCTTTCAGCATTCGTGAACTGATTGCCCGTGTTAAAGCCATCCTACGTCGGGTCGATGCCCTGTCGGAAGCTGTTGGACGAGCGGATAATGAAACTGTGCAGTTTGGTGACTTGCACATAGACAGTGATCGACGCAAGGTATTATTAAGTGGTGAGGAAATTATTCTCACGGCCAAGGAATTTGATTTGTTATGGCATTTTGCCAGCCATCCCGGCCGGGTTTTTAGCCGCTTACAGTTATTGGATTCTGTCTGGGGATATGTGCATGATGGTTATGAACACACAGTCAACTCCCACATCAATCGCCTGCGAGCCAAGATAGAAAAAGACCCTTCTCAGCCACAATATGTTCTGACGGTGTGGGGCGTAGGTTATAAATTTACAGATCAAAAACATAATGTGGCCGTGGAATAATGCTGAAGACCCTGTACAGTAAACTTGCTATCGTGCTGTTTGGGCTGGTCTGTCTCATCGGCTTGTTGTTTTTCTTGCTGGTGCGCTATTCCACTCAAATGCATCAGCAGGAAGTGACTCAGAAGCTTAATGCATCATTGGCGCAACACATCGTTAATGGAGAGCCCTTGTTCAATGACGAGGGCATTAACCGTCCAGCGCTCAAGGACGTTTTTCATATGCTGATGGTGGTCAACCCCAGTATCGAAGTCTACTTGTTGGATAGGCAGGGTAAGATTCTTGACTACTCGGCCCCAGCGGAAAAAATAAAACGTACTACAGTCGATCTGCAACCGATTAATACATTTATTGCCGGTGAAAGGGGATTTCCGATTGTCGGCGATGATCCGCGAGGTTTGAAAAAACAAAAAATATTTTCTGTTGCACCTGTGATGCGGGCCGGTAGAATTGAATGTTATCTGTATATTATCCTGGCGGGTGAAGAGGTCGACAGTGTTACCTCTATGCTGGAAGGCAGCTATATTGCACGTTTTACGGTGGGTGGTGTGATTGCGAGTTTGCTGATTGCCTTGTTGGCAGGCTGGTTGATATTTTTCCTTCTGACACGGCGACTACACCACTTGTCTACAGCAATTAATGCCTATGCGGGTAACGATGATAAACACATTACTTCGCAGCGATACCCAGAAAAAGATCGTCATGCTGATGAGATTGATTACCTTGGACACAATTTTAATATCATGGCTGACCGCATCGATGAGCAATTGCAGAAACTGCAAAATAATGATGCACAGCGACGTGAGTTGGTTGCCAATGTGTCTCATGATTTGCGTACCCCGCTGGCAACCTTGCACGGTTATGTAGAGACTTTGATCCTTAAAGGTGATGATTTAACGGCAGTGGAGCGTGAACACTATCTGCAAATTGCGGCTAGTCATAGCCGACGCCTCAATCAATTGGTGGATGAATTGTTTGAACTCTCCAAGCTGGAATCTTGTGAAACTTTGTTGACTATCGAACCCTTTTCACTAGCTGAACTGGTGCAGGATGTGGTGCAAAAATTCAGCCTGCTGGCAGAGGAAAAAAATATTGTTCTTAAATCAGAGTTTGGCAGCAACATGGCTTTTGCCTACGGCGATATTGGCCTGATGCATCGAGTGCTGGAAAATCTGCTTGAAAATGCCTTGCGTTATACTTCGGCGGGTGGCTGCATCAGTGTTAATCTGATTCATCATTCTAATCAGATACAGGTCAGGGTGGCGGATACCGGTTGCGGTATCCCGGCTGATGAACTGCCGCATATTTTTGACCGTTTTTATCGACTGGAAAAAAGCCGCCAGGGCAAGGGTGATCATGCCGGTCTGGGACTGGCGATTGTTAAGCGTATTATTGAACTACACGGTAGCGTGATTGAGGCTAGTAGCGAGATTAATTGCGGTACCCTTTTTCAATTTCACTTGCCAACCCGTCACGCGGGTTAATGTCTACTCGATGTGATACAAAAGTGATAAATCTGTGACAAGCCTGTGAAGTCATTTATATAAGCTGAGACTGTAGTGAAAAATAACTCAACTTAATTAAAGGATCTTCAAAAATGAAAAAACCATTAAGTCTTATGCTGGCACTATCTCTGGGTATAACCGGCTTTGCTGGAAATGCACTGGCCAGTGATGAAGGCAACTACAAAATCACCATAACCAATCTGACACGTGGATCATTGCTAACACCTGCTCTGGCGGTTAGCCATGAACGTGGCATCAAAGTGTTTACAGAAGGTGCTCCTGCCAGTGATGCCCTGGCCCAACTGGCCGAAAGTGGTAATACTCAGCCGGTTCAGGATGCTTTGTTCATGACAGGTAAGGCCCATGCTTCAGCCAATTCAGGCCCGATATTGCCTGGTCACAGCGTCACTATCATGCTTCCCATGAGTGATAAAGTTAAACATATCAGTCTGGTCTCTATGGTTTTGCCCACCAACGATGGCTTTATTGCCCTGAACGGTATGAAAGGACCGAAAAAAGGTAAAACAAAAACCTATTACGTACCTGCCTACGATGCTGGTAGTGAAATGAATGATGAGCATTGCATCAACATTCCCGGCCCGCATTGTGGTGGTGAAGGATACAATGCTGCGGGTGGTGAAGGTTTTGTTCATATTCATGCTGGTATTCATGGTGGAGGTGATCTTGTCGCCGCTGATTATGATTGGCGTAATCCGGTTGCCCGTATCATGATTGAAAGTGTGAGATAACAAAAATGCTTGTGGTGCTGGTCAGGATTCGGCCAGCATTTCAACTATAGCCCCTATACGAAACAAGCCATTGAATGTTATACCATCACAATTTATACAATTAGGCTGCAATGGTTTAGTTTTGGAACTACGATTGTCATCATGGTGTCAATATCGCATCCTATATTCAAAAAGGGTATGGCGGTATAAGGAACAGGATATTGAAGCATCGATGAAGACCATTATCTTGCTTCAGACAGAAAAAATGATTCAATTTTTTTTGTTGAATAAATATTGAGTTATGTTTAGATAAAACAGGTACGCAAATATGTTGATTAAAAATTCCTCTGATATTAAATCTTCCGATATAACCGATGAATCTGTATATCTTCGGCGGCGTGAATTTATGCAAACTACGGCTGGAATAGCATTGTTGCCCTTTGTTAAAATGGTGGCAGCAAAAACGGAGGAAACATTGCCATATATCAAGAACGCCGGTTTGTCCAGCAAGGAAAAGCTGACTGATTACAGCGCAATTACGACATATAATAATTTTTATGAATTTGGTACGGATAAAGAATCACCCGCCAAATATGCCGGTCGACTGACGACTTCACCCTGGTCGATTGTAATCGATGGTGAAGTCAACAAACCGGGTCGATATCAATTGGAAGACATTCTTAACCCCCATACTCTGGAAGAACGTATCTATCGCCTGCGTTGTGTTGAACGCTGGTCTATGGTGGTTCCCTGGATTGGTTTTTCACTGGCTGATTTGATTAAACGGTTTGAGCCAACGTCCAGGGCTAAATATGTGCAGTTTACGACCTTACATCGTCCGGCGGAGATGATTGGACAGCAACGTGGTGTACTGCAATGGCCGTATGTTGAAGGCTTGCGTATCGATGAGGCGATGAACCCTTTGACTATGCTGGCTGTTGGTTTGTATGGCAAGGTAATGCCAAACCAGAATGGTGCCCCTATTCGGTTAGTGGTGCCCTGGAAGTACGGTTTTAAAAGTATTAAGTCCATTGTTCGAATCAGTTTTATTGAAAAAGAACCGCCGACGTCCTGGAACCTGTCTGCACCCAGTGAGTATGGTTTTTATTCCAATGTGAATCCAGATGTTGATCATCCGCGCTGGAGTCAACGCAAGGAACGTCGCATCGGTGAATTTCTTCGTCGGAATAGTCTTATGTACAATGGTTACGAAGAACAGGTTGCCCATCTGTATAAAGGCATGGATCTAAAAAAATACTATTAAAATATTTTTTACCACCAAGGTGCCAAGGCACCATGTTTTTTTATTGCATAAATGTTTTATGGCGTCTTGATGCCTTGCTGGTGAATTTTTATGAGTCGTTAAAATATTATGTTGTTGTATTATTCATACATGATGCTGAATTTAACTCGATTTTGGAATCGTTTTGGAAAACTGCTGGTTTTCACTTTATGTCTGTTGCCTTTTGTCATATTGGTTGTGCAACTTTTAACCAATGCCCTGGGTGCCAATCCTATCGAGGCCTTTACGCGTGCAAATGGTGAATGGGGATTGCGTTTTTTGTTGATGACCCTGGCAATGACACCGTTGCGTCTGATCATCAGGCGATCCTGGCCCTTACGTTTTCGTCGGATGTTGGGTCTATTTACCTTTTTTTATGTCTGCCTCCATCTTTCAAGTTATATCGTGCTGGATCAGTTTTTTGATTGGACAGAAATCTGGGCTGATATTCTTAAGCGACCTTTTATTACTATTGGTATGACGGCTTTTGTCTTGTTGATCCCCCTAGCGGTGACATCCAATAAGGTGATGATGAGGCGGCTGGGCCGAAACTGGCAGCGTTTACATCGTTTGGTATATGTCATTGCGATATGCGCAGTGTTACATTTTTTCTTGCTGGTTAAGGCTGATCTTTATCAACCCATAGTCTACGCGGTGATTTTGATTTTATTACTTGTTTATCGTTTATTAAGGCTTTGCACATCACAATATAGGCCTTAGTACTTTATTGACTGTTGAATGATTTTGCTTAATAAGTTAATTATATACCGTCATTACGTCTCTTGTGCGAAATAATGGCAAAGAAAAATAGCTGAATTATTTGCCGGGATGGTTTTAGTTCACCTTTGCGCTATGGCATAATCTCTGGAGTTTTGTCCATGTAGCAACTATAAATAAATATTGTTGTTTCGATTGGTGCACAGGTTTCTGAACCTAGTTAGGAGTAGATGAATGTCGATTAACCGCCGTGAGTTTATGCAATTAATGGGTGTGGCTGCCGCATCCGGTATGTTACCCGGCTGTGACAACAAGAATGGTAAGGGTAAAGTGTCGGCCAAGAGTCCTGGTAAAATATATGACATTCCTAAGTTCGGTAATGTTGGTTTAATGCATATGACCGATTGCCATGCTCAGCTCAATCCGATCTATTTCCGTGAGCCCAATGTGAATTTGGGCATCGGCGATGCTTATGGTAAAGCCCCTCATATTGTAGGAGATAAATTGCTGGAGCACTTCGGTGTGACGAAAAACAGTATCGAAGCCCATGCCTTTAGTTATATTGAATTTACTGAAGCGGCCAAAACGTATGGCAAGGTGGGTGGTTTTGCCCACATGCAAACTTTGGTGAAAAAACTGCGCGGTGATCACGGCTCTGACAAGACTCTGTTACTTGATGGTGGTGATACCTGGCAAGGTTCAGGTACGGCCTACTGGACTCGTGGTAAAGACATGGTTGGTGCCAGTAATAAACTGGGTGTTGATGTCATGACCGGTCATTGGGAGTTCACCTATCTTGATGAAGAAGTTATTTCCAACGTCAAGGACTTCAATGGTGACTTTATTTGCCAGAATGTTTTTGTTAAAGATGATGCGGCATTTGATTACCGTTTTGCTGAATTTGAGGGCTTCAATGAAAGCACTCAGCGAGCTTTTAAGCCCTATACGATTAAGAAACTGGGTGATGTACGCGTTGCGATCATCGGCCAGGCCTTCCCCTATACGCCGATTGCTAACCCTTCTCGCTTTATCCCGGATTGGACTTTTGGTATCCGTGACAGCGATATGCAGAAAATTATTGATCAGGTGCGTGAAACAGAAAAACCCGATGTTGTTGTTGTACTTTCACACAATGGTATGGATGTGGATCTAAAAATGGCCTCTCGCATCAGTGGTGTTGATGCCATCTTTGGCGGACACACCCATGATGGTGTGCCTGCACCGGTGGTTGTTAAAAATAAAGGTGGACAGACTTTGGTGACCAATGCCGGATCCAATGGCAAGTACCTTGGTTTTATGCAATTTGATGTTCGTAATGGCAAGGTACAGGATTGGCGTTATACCTTGATGCCTGTTTTCTCCAATCTGCTGGAGGCCGATAAGGAAATGAGCAGTTACATCGAGGATGTGCGCAAGCCTTACCTTAAGACGCTGTCAGAAGAGTTGGCCGTGGCTGAAGGCCTGCTATATCGTCGTGGTAATTTTAATGGCACTTTCGATCAGATCATTTGTGATGCTTTGCGGGAAGTGGGTGGTGCGCAGATCGCACTGTCGCCCGGATTTCGTTGGGGGACATCTATCCTGCCAGGTCAAACTATTACTATGGATAATGTGATGGATCAAACTTGTATCACTTATCCAGAAACCTATCTCCGTGAAATGACCGGGCAGACTATTAAAGACATTCTTGAAGACGTCGCCGATAATCTGTTGAATGTGGATCCGTATTATCAGCAGGGAGGGGACATGGTGCGAGTAGGAGGAATGAATTACACCATTGATATTAAAGGTAAGTCGATGCATCGTATTAGCAATATGACGCTTGATGATGGCTCAAAGATTGATGCAAACAAGATTTACACTGTTGCGGGTTGGGCCACAGTGGGTTCCAAGGCACCAGGGAAACCTATTTGGGAAGTGGTTGCCGAGTATTTACGTAATGAGAAAATTGCCAAGATCAAAAAAATGAATACGCCCACGATCAAGGGAGCCAAAGGCAACCCGGGTATCGCAGAGTATATGGGTGAGTTGAATTAAACATTAGGCCGTTAAAAAGAAAAAGGCAGGCATGGCCTGTCTTTTTTATGCATGAGGTTTAGTTTTTTGCACCTAGTTTGGTGGCCCGTTGTTGTTGCTTTTGTAAATCATCTTTATGCTTGAGGGCAAGGATCCTATCGGTTTCCGGCCAGCCTGTGGTGTGTTGCTTAATGATATCGAACAGCATGTTGATATGTGCCGTGTCAGCATTGAGTGCAGGAATGTAATCGTACTTATCCCCTCCGGCTTCAATAAATACATTGCGGTTTTCTATCGCGATTTCTTCCAGTGTTTCCAGACAATCAACAGAAAAACCGGGGCAGATCACCTGTACATTTTTAATACCCTGTTCGCCCCATTGTTGCAGGGTATGATCGGTATAAGGCTGTAACCATTCTTCACGGCCAAAGCGTGATTGAAAACTGATATGCCATTTATCTGCTTCGAGGCGCAGATTTTCTGCAATCAGACGGGCTGTTGCCTGGCATTCACAAAAATAGGGATCACCTTTTAATAAATATTTTTTAGGCAGGCCATGAAACGAGAACAGTAATTTGTCGGCTTGCCCATGTGTTTGCCAGTAAGCCCGGATGCTATCGGCTACGGCATGGATATAGGCGGGATGATCATGATAATGGTTGACTGTGCGTAACTCGGGGATCCAGCGCCATTTTTGCAAGATCTTGCTGACGGCATCAAAGGTTGTGGCGGTCGTAGTAGCGGAGTATTGCGGGTAGAGTGGCAGTAGCAGAATGCGCCTTGCACCGGCCTGTTTTAAGGTCTGTAAACCAGCTTCTATGGAAGGTTGTCCATAGCGCATAGCCAGTTCAATTCTGACGGGCCCCGTAAAGCCCTGGCAGGCCTGTTGCAATCCTGCTGCGAGTTGTTCACTTATATATAAGAGTGGTGATCCGTTATCACTCCAGACGGACTGGTACGATTTGGCGGCCCTGGCCGGGCGGATTCGCAGGATAATGCCGTGCAAAACCAGCATCCACCGCCAACGGGGTATTTCCACTACCCTTGGGTCGGAGAGGAACTCTGCCAGATAGCGGCGCACAGCGGCAGGCGTCGGCGCATCAGGGGTGCCAAGGTTGGTGATCAGTATGCCAGTACAGGCTTGATTACCATGCTCAAAGTTGGTGTTGCCTTCAAATTTTATCATGTTGACTATTATCAATGTTTGGGGTCTTGAATATCAAGGTGGGGACGTCAATCAGTGTGTTATATCTTAAAGAATCATCGACACCAATGCATATCAATCATCGTGGTATCTTTCGTTTGGTGCTCAGGGCTGAACCCATATTGCCGGTTAGACAATAAGGTCGGGGCAAAATTAAAGCGATGCTGTTGATAGGTCACAGAAAAGGGGTGTTCTGGATCATGGTAAGATTGTGCCTGGTTCAAGGTTATGGGCCTGTTCAGGATGAAAGTGGATTTGGTTCGATGCTTGTTTCTGACAATATGCCCTCTGTCCTTCATATCAGTAATACTCTGGCGGTTTCGATCATTGTTCATTTTATGGTCTTATTTTAAATCATTTTCTTGGAGCTGAAGACTCGCACTTTACAAAGTATTTTATATTTAGCTGTGATTGCATTCACAATGATTATATTCACAACTGGTTATGCTTGGCGCCCTCGTTTGTGTTAATCAACTATTTATAATGGGAGAAGTATATGAAATTACGATATGGATTACTGGTAACACTTTGTGCAATGCCCCTCTCCGTGTATGCAGAACAATCGGCTACCGCAATTAATGAAATACCGGAGGCCGCTGTGCAAGCTTCTGAGCCTGAAATAGTGACAGAACAGAGAATTGAACAGAAAGCAGATAATATGGTCGAACAGGCTGGTTTTTCAACCGGTAGCGTAGTGCGTTCGGCGATTACCTCGTCGGTTGAAAACCGTGAACCCACGGATAATCTCAATGTGGCCAACACTGAATTAAATCAATTGTACTTTTTTACTGAACTGCGAGACATGTCTGGACAGACGGCCAAACATCGTTGGGAACATGAAGGTAAGCTCATGGCCGAAGTGGAATTTAATGTTAAAGGGCCACGCTGGCGTGTATGGTCCAGCAAGAGCTTTGTCCCTGACTTGATTGGTGACTGGAAGGTTTCCGTTATCAATGGTGCGGGTGATGTGATTTCAGAAAAGATTTTTATTTATGAAACTGCTGCGGCGAAGCAGGCGGCTGAACCGGAAGCCCCTGCTATGCCGACAGGTTTTTCAGAACAACACTAAATTAGTTATCACGCAGACTGCTTTTGTACACACCTCCCTGTACCCGTGTATTCGTATATAGTCAGTGTACATATTACGAAGACGCGAAGTAAAATAATTCCTTCGCGTCTTCGAATTTATGATGTTTGGCAGAGAATACCGTCAAACTGATTATTTTTTGCGTATACCTTCAATAGATAAAAACATCTCCACTGTGCGAGAAGCGGGGCCTAGGTCGTAATTAATACCAAAGTCCTTGAGTGTCAGTGTAGTGCTGCCTTCGAAACCACGGCGATAGCCTCCCCAGGGATCGGTTCCATGACCGATATGTTTTAGATCGATGGTAATGGGTTTGGTGACGCCGTGCAGGGTTAGCTTACCATTAAGGGCGATTTTACCATTGCTTTTTTCATTAAATGATGTGCTAACAAATTTGGCTGTTGGATACTTTTTAACATGCAGAAAATCATCACTACGCAGATGTTTATCGCGTTCGGCATGGTTGCTATCGATACTACGGGCGTCGATATTGACTTCTATTTTTGAGGCTTTTGGATTTTTCTCATCATAACTAAATTCGCCGCTGAATTTGTTGAAGCGTCCAAGCAACCAGCTATAGCCTAGATGTTTGATCTTGAATTGGATAAAGGCATGGGCACCTTTGGTGTCGATCTTATAATCAGCTGCCTGAAGTGGTGCTGCTAGAACGGACATGGCTAGCAGCAGTGTCGTGGTTATAAATGGTTTTTTCATATTATTTTCCTCTTGTTGGTATTTCATGGTTACTGACCGAACATGCGCTTCAATGTACGATCTTTGTCAAAAGCATGGTGCTTAATGGCAGCAAGAGTATGCAGCATAATTAGGCTGATGAATATGACTGCTAGCCACAAGTGTATTACTCCGGCAATGTCTTCTTGTTTGTCGATGCCGTGGATTGTGGCAGGAACAGTGAACCAGTTAAATACCTCAATGGCACGGCCATCGGCAGTTGAAATGAGATAACCGACTGTCATTAATATGATGAGTAAAATATAGAGCAGGTTGTGCATTAGCCTGGCAATGACCTGTTCTGTGGCGGTATGGCTTGATAGGGGGGCAGGTTTTCCTTCAATGCGGCGCCAGGCAAGGCGAAGCAGGGTTAATACAAAAAGCAGGATGCCGATGCTTTTGTGTAGTTCGGGCCCTTTCTTGTACCAACTATCGTATAAATTCAACTCAACCATCCATAATCCAAGGCCAAACATGCTAAAGACAGTCAGTGCTGTTAGCCAGTGAATGAGGATGGAAAGCCCACCCCAGTGGTTTTGTGTAGTGCGCCAGCGCATGATATCCATGTTCTCCATGTTCTCCATGTTCTCTGTAATTAAAGTATGTTGTTCTTGTTAGGTTGAAATTTTGTGTAGGCCTAGTGTATCGTTGCTATTTCAGGAATAAATAGCATAATAAAGAAATTACTGTTCTTGTATGGTGAACAATGGATCGGTTTGAAGAAATGCAAACCTTTGTGCGGGTGGTTAAGACGGGCAGTCTCAGTGCTGCGGCTGAACGTATGGACATTGCCAAATCAGCCGTCAGTCGACGTCTCTCGGATCTGGAGGCAAGATTGGGTGTGCAATTGTTGACCCGTACTACTCGCCGCCTTAATCTGACTGAAAATGGTCGTCAATTCTATCAACGCTGCCTGACTATCCTTGCTGATCTAGAGGAAACTGAGCAAACCATCACCTCGGGTGACATCGCCCTGAGTGGTACCATGCGCATTGCTGCACCTCTGAGCTTTGGCATCACCCATTTGTCACCGCTCCTCAATGCTTTTCTCCAGTTACATCCGCAGTTAAAGTTGGATCTGGATCTGAATGATCGCACCCTGAACTTTATGGAAGAAGATGTGGATCTCGCCATTCGCATCGGCCGACTGACCGACTCCAGTCTGGTGGCTCGTAAACTGGCGGAGACACCGTTTATCGTCTGCGCCAGTCCGACATATCTGGCCATTTACGGTGAACCAATGCATCCACAAGAACTGGAACAGCATCAAGGACTGAGTTATAGCTATGCTGAAACCCAGAACTGGTATTTCACCAGAGATGATAAAACAGAGACTACCATTCGTATGAACTATCGCATGCGCGCTAATAATGGCGATGTTTTGCTCAAGGCCGCTATCGATGGTCTGGGCATTATTATGACGCCCAGCTTCATTGGCAGCGCGGCTGTCAAACAGGGGCAGCTCATCCCCATCCTCACCGATTACACTCTGGCAGCAGGCACCATCTATGCCGTTTACCAAAAACAACGTTATCTTCCACAACGCATCCGTGTTCTGATTGATTATCTGGTGGAACAGTTTAAAGACCATCAATTGTAAGCGTAAATATAACAAAATCTCATCAGCAAGTTGCCCGGGTACTAAATGTTTTTTGATTTGCAGGGTGCAATTTTATTGCTCAGGATGAGTAACTTGAGTTTTCGCAAGAAACAATTTCATCATGAAGGCGCGAAGATATTGTTATTAATGTAGAGAGGACTTATTTGGGGGAAATGTATTTTATAGAAGTGCACTAAAATTTGTAATTCATTGTTTGTCATAGATTTGACTATGACTGCAATTTCCAGATCTTATTTTATTCGGACGACGTATTTTATTGGCCTCAGGCCACATCTCCCACCCTCCAGGCGGCCTGCTATCTCACAGAGTAATGAGAGCATGGCGCCTAGTGTTGCTATCGCGTAACTTTATGCCCCTTGGTGAAAGTTTTTTTTCACCGTGTCCTAGAGTGAGTCTGAGGCATAATCGGCCAGACGGGAGCGCTCACCTCGTATTAGTGTGACATGTCCGCTATGTGGCCAACTCTTGAAACGATCTACGACATAGGTCAGTCCCGAAGTGGTTTCTGTTAAATAGGGCGTGTCGATTTGTGAGATATTGCCAAGACAAACGACTTTTGTTCCAGGACCGGCACGGGTGATCAGGGTCTTGAGTTGTTTCGGGGTCATGTTTTGGGCTTCATCGAGGATGAGATAGCGATTTAAAAAAGTTCTGCCGCGCATAAAGCTCATGGAGCGGACTTTAATTCGCTTGCTTAACAGGTCATTGGTTGCTGCCCGCTCCCAATCTCCACCGTGATTATTTGGACCTAACACTTCCAGATTATCTATTAGCGCACCCATCCACGGGGTCATTTTTTCTTCTTCAGTACCGGGCAAAAAACCAATGTCATCACCGACCGGAACCGTGACACGGGTCATAATAATTTCCTGATAGCGCTTGTGTTCGAGGGTTTGTTGTAGCCCGGCGGCTAGTGTCAGCAAGGTCTTGCCAGAACCGGCCATGCCAAGCAGGCTGACAAAATCAATTTCCGGATCCATTAACAGGTTTAGGGCGTAGTTTTGTTCACGATTGCGGGCGGTAATACCCCAGACCTTATTACTGGGTGAGCTATAGTCACGCAGGGTTTCGATGATGGCTTCATGATCATTGATGTTTCTGACCACAGCAGAGAAAGCACTTTCATCCTGGCCATGCAGGAATTGGTTGGGAGCCCAGTTTTCGACATCGGGCCCGGTAATGCGATAAAAGGTTCGGCCTTCCTCGATCCAGGAGTCCATCTGCTTTCCGTGATTGTCCCAGAAACCCTCTTCGAGTTCAGAATGCCCCTTGAACAACAAGTCGGTATCATCTAGTACCTTATCACTGTGATAGTCTTCCGCCGCAATACCCAGAGCCGTAGCTTTAATACGCAGATTGATATCCTTGGAGACCATAACGATCTTGCTATCAGGCAGCTTGCCTTGCAGTGCCACGGCAGTGCCAAGGATATTATTGTCGGCTTTATTGCCTGGCAGATATTCAGGCAGATCTTGTGAAAAGGTTCGCGTCTGGAAAAATAGGCGGCCATAATGTTCTTCATTACTGAGACCGCTTAGTTTTAGTGGAATACCTTTTTCGATTTCATCGACCTTTGCATCGCTCACTAGTTCATCCAGAAAACGGCTGGCCTGACGAGCATTGCGTGCTACTTCGGAACGACCGGATTTATTATTATCCAGTTCTTCCAACACCATCATTGGGAGAAATATGTCGTGCTCCTGAAAGCGAAAGAGGGCAGAGGGGTCGTGAATCAAGACATTGGTATCGAGTATAAATAGTCGTCGGCTGGTGATCTGTTTTGTATTCATAAGTCAGAGTACTCTCGCCTATTGTTTATTATTATTCAGCGCATTGACAGCATTCAGAACTTCATCTACATGGCCATCAACTTTTACCTTGCGCCACTCATTACGCAATATACCTTTGTCATCTATCAAAAAAGTGCTACGTTCAATACCTCGTCCCTGTTTACCGTACATATTTTTTATCTTGATGACATCGAACAGCTTACAAAGTGTTTCTTCACTATCTGATAATAGCTCAAATTTGAAAGCTTGTTGGGATTTGAAATTTTCATGTGATTTCAGGCTATCGCGTGACACTCCCAGAATGATGGTGTTTTGTTGCTCAAATTTTGCCTGGGCATCACGGAAATCCTGAGCTTCCTGTGTGCAACCTGATGTATTGTCTTTGGGATAAAAATAGATAACAACATTGGCGTCTTTTAGTTTGCTAAGTGAAATGGTTTGTCCACCCGTTGCCGGTAATGAAAAATTGGGGACTTTTTTATTTATATTTACATCAGTCATGATTTTCTCCTATTACTTTTATTAGACTTTGTATGGTTCGAGTACTGCGTCCAGATTTAATTGCTCACAAAAGTCGATAAACTCATCGCGTAATGAGGCGATATGGGTCTTGGCCGGGATTTCAATTGTCATGTTGAGTGTAAATATGGGTGTGCCGGTATGGGCCGCGGCCTGTGCATGAGTCGTCATATCATAGACATTGATCGTTCGTGTTGAAAAAAATTCGGCTAGTTGGCAGACAATACCAGGGTGGTCAATGGATATGACTTCGATGCTGTAGGGTATTTTGTTTTTCTCGTTTTTGCGACCGTTGGTGCGTTTGGTGACAATGGTCAGCCCGGTAGAGTCCTGTAGTTTTTCCAGGGTGTTTTCCAGTTTGACTAGTTTGTCCCAGTTGCCGGAGATTTGCATGAGTATGGCAAATTCACCACCCAATACGCTCATGCGGCTGTCTTCGATATTACAATCACTATCTTTAATGATATGACTGAGTTTGGTGATGAGACCGGGTTGGTCTGTTCCGAGGGCGGTAAGGACTAGGGTGCTATTCATGGTATGGACTTCTCGTGTGGTTCAGTTTTTCCTGGATGACTGTAGGGCACTTCTATTAAATGCACTTTTCCCGCGATAGTGGCGTCAGCGCCGTGCTCAAATCCTCATGTATGTCATATACACTGCGGTTCTTGCTTGCTCTCATGAAACAATCACTATTTATAGAAGTGCCCTGTATATTTGGGTTAACTATAACTGAAACAGTGAACCATCGGACAACACTAGAGTCAAATTGGCCTCTTGGTAATGAGGATAGCGCTTGTCAGGCGTTCATCCCAACAGTACCATGTCGCTTTTATTCAAGTGTGAGGCTTGCATGATTCAGGGCAGCTTGGTGGCGTTGGTAACTCCAATGCAAGAAGATGGTTCGGTCGATACTAAAAGTTTGGCCCAACTGGTTGAATTTCATATAGAAAATGATACAGACGGTCTTGTGGTCATGGGCACCACGGGGGAATCTGCCACGCTGGACGAAAAGGAACACTGTGAAGTGGTTCGTCAGGTGGTTGAAATGGTGGCTGGGCGCATGGCCGTGATTGCCGGGACGGGGTCAAATTCCACGCGTGAGGCTATTGCCTTGACCGCCTGCTCCAAAAAAGCGGGTGCAGATGCCTGTTTGCTGGTGACACCTTATTATAATAAACCGACTCAGGAAGGCCTTTACCTGCATTACAAGGCTGTGGCTGAGGCGGTGGATATTCCTCTGATTCTCTATAATGTTCCGGGAAGGACGGCGGTGGATATGTTAACGGAGACGGTTGTCCGCTTGTCGTCGGTGCCAAATATTGTCGGTATAAAAGAAGCCACTGGTGATATCGATCGCGCTAAAGATATACTGCAACAATGTGGCAAGGCGTTCGCCCTCTATAGTGGTGATGACGCCACGGGTATGGAATGTATGCTGGCGGGCGGGCACGGTGTGATCTCGGTAACCTCTAATGTTGCGCCGCACGCCATGCATGAAATGTGTGTGGCAGCCATGGCCGGGGATCAATCTGGGGCGGCACCTATCAATGATCGTCTGATGGGCCTACACACTAAATTGTTTGTTGAAGCCAATCCGATTCCTGTGAAATGGGCTCTTTCTGAAATGGGCTTGATCCCGAAGGGTATTCGCTTGCCGCTGACCGTCCTGTCAGAATCTCAGCATGATATTGTCCGCCAAGCCATGAAACAGGCCGGTGTTATATAAATATTGTTATTTGTGATCCCTATGAAAAATTATTGTTGTATCAGATTATTCGTCAGTTTAATTAGCCTGTTGATGTTTGCTGCTTGTTCATCTACTCCAGACGATACCTATTTGGCCAGTCAGGGCACTGCGGCGTTGGAGATTCCTCCCAATCTGTCGCAACCTGTTAGTAATGCGGAGTTCGAAATTCCTGGAATCAGCTCTCAGCAAACAACTTATTCGGGCTACAGTAGTGCCGAGAACCAGAAAAAGGAAGTGCTTCCGCAACTGGGCAAGGATATCAAGTTTGAACGTGATGGAAATGTTTTCTGGCTTGATGTCAATATGGCGGCTAATAAATTATGGCCTGTGCTAAAAAGTTTTATTGGTAAAACAGGTTTTGAGATCAAATATGCCAATAAGTCCACCGGAATAATTGATACCAGTTGGCGCGAGAATGAGGATGGTGCCAGTTTTATGGTGACATTGACCTCCGGTGAACAGGGCACATATGTGGATAAGTATCGCTTGCGTATGGAACGTGGTCAGGACAAGGCTCACACTCGTTTATATATTCGCCATAAGGGTGCCAGGATTGTCAAAGATGTTGTCAACGCGGAATTGTGGGGTGATGAAGATGCTCCCATCATGATGGATGATGATGAAGCTAAAAAGACTTTGTGGATTGCGCGGGCATCAGACCCTGATCTGGAAATTGAGCTGCTACAAAACTTCATGGTTTATATTGGTCTGGATGAAGATGCCGTAGATGATGAATTGAGTGCCTACAGCAATAAAAAGATTGCCCGGATTATTGAACAAAATAAAGGTATGGCGCTTGAGGTAAAAGAGAATTTCCCTCGAACCTGGAGACGCATTGGTCTGGCTCTTGACCGAATGGGTTTTGTCGTAGAGGATCGCAATCGTTCAGCTGGGGTTTATTATATTAGTCTGCCGGAAAAATTTGAAACCAAGCAAGAAAAAAATTGGTTTGAACGTTTGTTTAACAAAGAACAAGCAGAATTACCCAGTAGTTTTCTGTTGAGTGTTAGCGGAAAAGGCACAAAAACACATGTCACCATTCGTGACAGGACGAGTGCAGCACTGGATAACAAAGTAGCTGAGAAAATATTGCGTCAGATACAGGCTCATATCAGTTAACAACAGGAAGCATGATTTTTGCAATTTGCAGTACTTGGCAGTGGTAGTCGTGGTAATGCAACCTTAGTCAAATCTGGCAAGACTTGTCTGATGGTGGACTGTGGATTCTCTGTTAAAGAGACGGTTGCCAGACTGGCAAGACTGGATTGTGCGGCTGAGTCGATTAGCGCGATTCTGGTCACACACGAGCATTCTGATCACAGTAAAGGGGTGGGGGCGTTTGCCCGAAAGTATGACATCCCTGTGTGGGCCACTCGTGGTACGGAAACAAATGCCCGTTTTGGCAAACTAAGCAAATTAAACAGGTTAAATGCAGAGCAAGGTTTTGAGTTGGGTGATTTACAGATCCAGTCATATCCCGTTCCACATGATGCCAGAGAGCCATGTCAGTTTTGTTTTACCGATGGTAATAAACGGCTTGCGATTCTGACAGATGCGGGCAGTATCACGCCACACATGGAACAACTTATTTCCGGCTGTGATGCCCTGATGCTTGAATGCAACCATGATCGGGACATGCTTTGGGAAGGTCTGTACCCTCAGAGTCTCAAGCAACGTGTTGCCGGTCAGTTTGGACATTTAAGCAATGCTCAAGCAGCCGCATTTCTGAATCGAATTAATACCTCAGCCTTGCAACAGTTGGTTGCTATGCACCTGAGTGAAAAAAATAATACTCAGCCCCTGGCAAGATATGTGCTAAGTGATGCCCTGGATTGCGATCCGGACTGGGTTCAGTTCGCTGATCAGGATGAGGGGCTTGATTGGCAAACCATTTAATTATTCATATTTTGAAAAAAGATGCAGACTATGAAAAAACAAGACGTTCTGATAAGTGGCAAGGCCAAGACAGTTTATAGTACCGAAGATCCGGATAAACTGATCATGCATTTTCGTAATGACACCTCGGCATTTGATGGTGAAAAAATCGAGCAGCTGGATCGAAAAGGCATGGTCAATAATCGCGTTAACGCCTTTATTATGCAAAAACTCGAACAGGCCGGTATTCCCACACAGTTTGAAAAATTGCTCAGTGATGATGAAGTACTGGTAAAAAGACTGGATATGATTCCGGTCGAGTGTGTGGTGCGGAATATTGCTGCGGGTAGTATTGTTCGGCGTCTGGGTTTGGACGATGGCATGGAACTGAATCCACCAACCTTTGAATTTTTCCTCAAAAATGATGCGCTGCATGATCCCATGATTAATGACTTTCACATTCGAACCTTTGGATGGGCCTCGGATGATGAAGTGGCACGTATGAAAGAATTGACCTTCAAGGTTAATGATATCTTGAGCAAACTTTTCAGGGATGCCGGTTTGCTGCTGGTGGACTATAAACTGGAATTTGGTCGTGATAAGGATGTTGTGACACTAGGAGATGAATTTAGCCCGGATGGTTGCCGTCTATGGGATGCTAAAACAAGGGAGAAACTCGACAAGGATCGTTTTCGTCAGGGGCTGGGAGGCGTGGTTGAAGCTTATGAGGAAGTGGCGCGTCGACTGGGGGTTGAGTTAGCCTGAAAAAACCGGTTTGGAGGCTGGATGGCCTGTTCCATGTGTCTCAAGGCTCAATAAACCATACACTTTGTACTATGTTGCACTTTGCATCCTTATATTAAAGAAACGATATGACGTGACGCTATTTATTGCTGGAACGTGAGATTCCTACATGTATGGCGGGCACATGACAATACTACATAAATTAAATGTTTTTAAAATATTTGCCCAACTAAAAGTCAGTCATAAGGTTTGGTTGAGCACTGGCACACTGTTGGTTGTGCTGGCGATTGTTTCATTTTCGGCGATCACCAGTTTGCAGATTGCCCAGTCACGTTTTTCATTTGTGGTAGAAAAAAGTCAGCCACTTGCCCTTGCCTCCCTGGAATTATCCGAAACTTTGAACAAGGCCAATGCCTCGTTGGGATTCTATCTGCTGGGTAAAAACGATGAAGATAAAAGTCAGTTTGAATCAGCCCTGACGCATCTCGATGAATTATTGGGACAGTTGACATCAATGGATATTGTTGCCAATGATGTTAACACCCATTCTCTGGTGCAACAGATAAGTCAGGATATTGAAACCTATAAATCATATCGGCAGAAAATGCTGGCGCTGGCCACAGACTTTGCCAAAAATCAGCCTGGTATCAGTATCTCGGCGGACAACATGAACCCGCTGGCCCTGAGCATTCAGCAAAACCTGGCGGCACTTATTTCATATGAAGCGGATGAAAAGGCAAGCAAGAAAAGGCGCAAGTTATTTTTTGATCTTGCCAGGTTGCGGCAGAACTGGATGAATCTGATTATTGCCACACGCGCCTATATGGCATTTCGTTCCGATTCACAGGTGGCCAATATAAAATTGTACCGCGATGGGTTTGAACAACAACTAAAAAAAGTCGAAAAAGAATCAGACTCACTTACTTTTGAACAGGCCGATGCCCTGGATCAGATTAAAACGTTACGCGAGCAATGGTTTACGTTTATGGAAGGTATGCTGGAAATCCATGGCAGCGAAAAATGGCGTACGGATTCCTATTTAATTCGAACTGAGCTGGGACCTCTGGTGCAGCGTATTGGGGATAATATTAATGCCCTGATCAAGCAGCAAAAAGAGCTTGCCGTACAAACTAGTCAAGCCGTGCTATCACAAGTCAGTGGTACTCAGAACATTCTGATCACCTTGTTAGTCATAGGAACCATACTGGGTATCCTGGCGGCAGGTTTCATGAGTATGATGATTACTGTGCCATTGAATGAAACGGTTGCCGCTCTTGAAGATATTGCAGAAGGGGAGGGCAATTTGACCCGTCGCCTCAAGGTGCGGGGCAAAGATGAAGTCGCACTATTGGCAAATGGTTTTAACAAGTTTGTAGAAAAGATCCACAAGGCCATGACCCAGGTAGCAGGGGCCACCGCCCAACTGGCCGCTGCATCGGAAGAAATGTCCATGATTACGGACGACACCAGTAAAGGGGTGCTTAAACAAAAATCACAAACAGAAATGGTGGCTACTGCGATGACTGAAATGGCCAGCACAGCCAAGGACATGGCAAGTAATGCCGAAAGTGCGGCTACCAGTACGAGTAAGGCCGATACTCATGCTGTTGAAGGTAAACATATCGTCGCCAACACCATGCAGACTATCAGTCAGCTGGCTTCTAAAGTGGAACGGGCAACCGAAACCATTAAGGACCTTGAAAAGCAAGGTGAGCAGATCAGTACCATTGCAGTAGTGATACGTGATATTGCCGAGCAAACTAACCTGTTAGCACTGAATGCCGCTATCGAGGCGGCACGTGCGGGTGAACAAGGTAGGGGATTTGCCGTGGTGGCCGACGAGGTACGAAACCTTGCCAATCGCACTCAAAAGTCAACCCAGGAGATTGAAGCCATGATTGGAAAGCTTCAATCGGGTACGCGGGAAGCGGCGACGGCAATGGAAGAAGGACGGGCTAGCGCGCATGCCAGCGTTGAACATGCGACAAAGGCCGAGCATGCCCTGAATGAGATCACGGAAGCGGTCAATGAGGTGATGATCATGAATACCCAGATTGCAGAAGCTGCTAATCAGCAAGGTCATGTGTCGGAGGAAATCAGCCGCAATATCAATACCATTACTGCTGTGGCAGATACGACCAACGAAGGCACGGAACAGTTGGCAAAGGCGAGTCTTGATATGGCTCAATTGGCTTCAGATTTACAGGAACTGATAAACCAGTTTAAGGTATAAGACTGTAATTAAAGGGCAAAAAGCTAATTTTCCCCACAAAACATCTTTTTTGTGTATTAAAACCCTAACACTCGATCTATTTTCGTATAAAATTCCCGTATGTGAGTGAGAAATTGTTGGGGCGTGCGTGCCCGGCAGTATGTAAATTTTAATAAGAAAGCAGACGGGTGTTATGAGTAGTTATACCGCAGATTCTATTGAAGTCTTGAAGGGCCTGGATCCGGTGCGCAAGCGCCCTGGCATGTATACCCAGACCGACCGTCCCAATCACCTTGCCCAGGAAGTGATCGATAACAGTGTCGATGAAGCGACGGCGGGTCATGCCAGCAAGATCGAAATTACCCTGTTCAAAGATGGTTCATTGCAGGTCACTGATGATGGCCGGGGTATGCCGGTGGATAAACATGCCGGTGAAAAAATTTCCGGTGTTGAACTTGTCTTGACCCGCTTGCATGCCGGCGGCAAGTTCTCTGACAAAAATTACCAGTTTTCGGGTGGTCTGCACGGTGTTGGGATATCGGTTGTCAACGCTTTATCTAAAAAGCTTGAGGTGTGGATTAGACGTGGTGGCAAGGAATATCACATGGAACTGGCCAGTGGTAAGCCTGTTTCAAAACTGAAAGTTATCGGTACCGTTGGTCAGCGTAATACCGGCACCACACTGCGTTTCTGGCCGGATAAAAAATATTTTGATTCTCCCAAATTTTCTGTCTCACGACTTAAACATGTCTTGCGCGCCAAGGCGGTGTTATGCCCTGGTTTAACCGTTACGTTTGAAGATGAAGCCGCAGGTGAGACCGAACAGTGGTATTACCAGGATGGCCTGAAAGATTATTTACTCGATAGCTTGAAAGATGCCGAGCTATTACCACCTGATGCCTTTGTCGGCAGTCTGAGTGGTAATGAGGAAGCGGTTGATTGGGCGTTGGCCTGGGTGTTGGATAGCGGTGAGTCGGTTGGTGAAAGTTATGTCAATCTGATCCCGACGGTGCAAGGTGGAACGCATGTTAATGGTTTGCGCACCGGTTTAACAGAAGCCGTGCGGGAGTTTTGTGAGTTCCGCAATCTTGTACCTCGGGGTGTCAAGATTAGCCCTGACGATGTCTGGGACAAGGTTAACTATATTCTTTCCGTTAAATTGGCCGAACCGCAATTTAGCGGACAGACCAAGGAACGTTTATCCTCTCGTGAAAGTACACCTTTCGTCTCGGGGGTGATCAAAGATGCCTTTGGTCTTTGGCTCAACCAGCATATTGAAGTCGCTGAACGTATTGCCGATCTGGTCATTAGCAATGCACAAAGCCGCTTAAAAGCGGGTAAAACCGTTGTACGCAAAAAGATTACTCAAGGCCCGGCCCTACCAGGCAAGCTGGCGGATTGTTCTTCGCAGAATCTGGATCATACCGAATTGTTTCTGGTGGAAGGTGACTCTGCTGGAGGCTCGGCCAAACAGGCCCGAGATCGTGTCTTTCAGGCCATCATGCCCTTGCGCGGTAAAATACTGAATACCTGGGAGGTGGAATCCACCCAGGTACTCGCTTCACAAGAAGTCCATGACATCTCAGTGGCCATTGGTGTCGATCCGGGCAGTGATAATCTCAAGAGTTTGCGTTATGGCAAGATCATTATTCTGGCCGATGCCGACTCTGATGGACTGCACATTGCAACCTTGCTCTGTGCCTTATTTTTACGTCACTACTGGCCATTGGTTATGGCAGGACATGTCTGTGTTGCCATGCCCCCTTTGTTTCGTATTGATGTTGGCAAACAGGTTTTTTATGCACAAGATGAAGCGGAGCAGCAGGGCATACTCGATCGGATTGCCGCTGAAAAAATCAAAGGCAAGATTCAGATCACCCGTTTTAAAGGACTGGGAGAAATGAATCCCCTACAGTTGCGTGAAACCACCATGGATCCCGAGACGCGCCGTCTGGCACGTTTAACGATCAAACCGGGCGATGGCACGGAACAGCTAATGGACATGTTGCTCGCCAAGAAACGTTCCGCTGACCGGCGTGCCTGGTTGGAACAAAGCGGCGATCTCGCCGAAGTTTAAACAAAATTAAAAGTACCATTATGGCTAAAAAAATCCCCCAGATTGTCGAAGACAACATCGAGCGTTTGCCGCTCAAAACGTTTACCGAGAAGGCCTACCTTGATTATTCAATGTACGTCATCCTGGATCGTGCCTTGCCGCATATTGGTGATGGTCTCAAACCCGTACAGCGGCGTATTATTTATGCCATGTCAGAACTGGGCCTGAAGGCCGGTTCCAAGTTTAAAAAATCGGCTCGTACCGTGGGTGACGTACTCGGTAAGTTTCATCCACATGGTGACAGCGCCTGTTATGAAGCCATGGTGTTAATGGCGCAGCCTTTTTCCTATCGTTATCCCTTGCTCGAAGGCCAGGGTAACTGGGGTTCGCCGGATGATCCCAAGTCCTTCGCCGCCATGCGTTATACCGAATCACGCCTGTCCGCCTTTGCCGACCTGTTATTATCCGAGCTGGGTCTGGGAACCGTCGAATGGCAACCCAACTTTGATGGCAGTCTGAAAGAACCAAAATTATTACCGGCACGGGTGCCGAACGTTTTGTTAAATGGCACCACCGGCATTGCCGTCGGCATGGCCACCGATATTCCACCCCATAACCTGGGGGAAGTCTGCAATGCAACCATTCACTTGCTGGATAACCCCAAGGCAACACTCAGTGAACTGTTTAAGTTTGTTAAGGGGCCGGACTATCCGACGGATGCCGAAATTATTACCCCCAAGGCCGACATCAAAAAAATGTATGAGACCGGCCACGGCAGTATTCGTATGCGCGGACGCTATGAAGTCGAAGCCGGTGACATTATTATCACGGCCCTGCCACATCAGACCTCTCCTTCCAAAATTCTGGAACAGATCGCCGCACTGATGATGGCCAAGAAATTGCCCATGGTGGTCGATTTACGCGATGAGTCTGATCACGAAAACCCGACACGTCTGGTTATCGTGCCAAGATCAAACAAGATTGAAGTCGATGAATTAATGACCCACCTGTTTGCCACCACTGATCTGGAACGCACCTATCGGGTCAACATGAACGTCATTGGCCTGGACGGTCGCCCCGGTGTCCGCAACCTGCAACAGATGTTAAGCGAATGGTTGATCTATCGTACCAACACCGTACGTCAGCGTCTTGAGTTCAGACTCGATAAAGTCAGCAAACGACTGCATATCCTTGATGGTTTGTTAATTGCCTTTCTCAACATCGATGAAGTCATCAAGATCATTCGCACCAATGACAAACCCAAACCTGTTTTGATGAAGCGTTTCAAGCTTTCTGATGAACAGGCCGAATCCATATTAGAATTGAAACTGCGTCACCTCGCCAAACTGGAAGAGATGACCATCAAGGGCGAAAAGAAAGAACTGGCAGAAGAACGTGACGGGTTGGAGAAAATCTTATCTTCAAAAACGCGCATGAAGACACTGATTAAAACAGAATTGAAAGACATCATCAGCAAGTTTGCCGACAAACGCCGTTCCCCCATTGTCGCGCGTGATGCCGCACAGGCCATGGATGAAACCGCCTTGATCAGTGCCGATCCGATTACCATTGTTATCTCAGATAAAGGTTGGGTACGTTCGGCCAAGGGGCATGAAGTCGATCCCCTTTCCTTGAGTTACAAGGCTGGAGATAGTTATCTGGATAGCAAATGTGGCAAGACCAATCAACTGGCCCTCTTTATCGATTCCACCGGGCGTTGTTATTCTTTACCTGCCCACACCTTACCCTCGGCACGAGGGCAGGGCGAACCCTTAACCGGTCGGCTCAGCCCACCCGATGGGGCCACCTTCCGAGGCGCCATCATGGGCGATGCCGATCAACTCTGTCTATTAGCCACCGATCAAGGCTATGGTTTTATAATCAAACTGGAAGACATGTTGACACGCAACAAAAAAGGAAAAGGTATTTTAAAAGTTCCGGCCGGTGCAAAAGTATTACCCCCCGTGCTGGTTCAGGACATGGACACCCACTGGGTCGCCATGACCACCAACAGCGGATACCTCTTGATTCATCACATCGAAGAAGTGCCCATCCTGCCCCGAGGCAAGGGCGTCAAAATTATCAACATCCCCTCCGCCAAACTCAAATCCGGTGAAGAGTTCGTCACTGCCGTGACCGTGATCAACGAAGACGACAGCATCGTCATCCACTCAGGTAAACGCCACAAAGTATTAAAACCAAAAGACATGGAACACTACGAAGGCGAACGCGCCCAACGTGGCCACAAATTGCCACAAGGTTTCCGAAGTGTTGAGCGGATGATGCCGGAGGAGGAGTAGCATCTACCCGCACTGAACCTGCTCAATAAGGCGGGGGCTTTTTTGTAGAATATAAACTCAAATGGTATGGCATCCTATCCCCCGTGATGCCATACCCCTCATGTCTTAACTGAGTTACAATCGTAACTTGTTCGTAATGAAACAAATTCTTCCGTATTGTGAAATTTTACAGCTATCACCCTTAAGTTGTGTCTGGTTAAAGGATGTAATGGTTTGAAATATAAATGAAAAGGAGGGGGGATGAAGTAAGAGGGGTGTGTTGGTGGTGATTTAGTATGAACATATATAGTTATGTGCTGTAAGAGGAGAGGAGTTTGGATCCTAAGAAAAAGAAGATAATTAGAATTCTAAATAAATCTGTATTTAATGGTGTTTCATTTTATGATCTATCCATGAGGCTATCTAATGTTGACTCAGGTATAACCTATGCGAAGTGTGAGTTATGTGGTCTTCATGGGTTTGAGATACAGAGAAATAATGAGAAAATGTTTTATATAGAGAATGCGTCTAATAGGGGTAGCATTGTAGTGGTCAAGTTTTATTGGAAAGAATTTAAGCCGAATTTTTCAATTCCATTTTTTTCTGGTTAGGTGTTAAATATCCAAGGGTAGAATGCAATCGCTTGTAATTATAAAAACGAATATATTTCTCTACAGCATCTACAGCATCCACAGCCGATAAATGATTCACAAAAACCAAGTTATTCAATCGTTCTGTTTTCAACCTGCTGTGCCCGACTGGTCAAATACCAGAGGAAGAATCCAATAAGAATAATGGGCAATAGGGTAATGAGGAGAGTGGGGAGCCATTCGTTGATTCCAGCGCTCTTGAATTCGAGTTTTGCCTCACGCAGCTGGCTCGCGGTGACGCCAAGGTTGGTTAATGCCTGCGTGATGTCCTGGCCAGGTTCTTTTCTCGCTTCAAGTGTT
>JAFLJQ010000175.1 GCA_022712915.1 Gammaproteobacteria bacterium
TGAGAGTTCAGCTATCTAAATTACCGCTAGAGGTAGCGCAGAGATGATCTATTCGTTGCCAGTCTAGAAATACACTGATAGGGTACTGTGACAAAGTCCCTTGGTAATTAGTCCGCCAGTTTCCCTTGGTAATGACACTACTACACCTTATTACTACTACACATAAAGTTACACGGATACCTCTCCTTTGTTTACCGCATTGGCTTGCATTCACCCCAATCACAAAATAAAGATGACATAAACATTAGTGTAGATAAGAATTATTCGCATTATAGTTATAAGATATAAGGGTCATTTTGTTGGGTTGGTTATGAATCACAATAAATCAAATATGTTGCCAGGTCTTTTCACGTGGTAGGAAAAAAATCCTCACCACAAGTCACCCATATTCCCCTGCAAACACCCTTATTTCGTGGTGAACGGCGTCTCCGGATAGCTCTGGTAGGGTTGCCCGGTGGCGGCAAGAGCACTCTGTTTCAGGCTGTCTCCAGTACAGCCATCAACACCGGTAAAATGGCTGGTAGCCAACGTGACTATGGTGAATCCTTGGTACAGATTGGTCTCGATGAGGCCAGTGTCATGGACTTACCTAGCCTTCATAGCCTGCACAACATCAAACAACATGAGCAGCCCACCCTGCAATATTTACTCTGGGGTGACCAACTGCCACTGGTCTCGGCACATGACACCGATATACCACCAGCTCCCTATGCTCCGCCTGATGTCATCATCCAGGTGGTCGATGCCACCGCACTCGACCGACATCTGGAGCTAACCCTCGAACTAAGCATGCTGGGTCGTCCACTCATCATAGCCCTGAATATGATGGATCAAGTCAACAGCAAAGGTCTACATATCAGCAGCCGTGCCCTCAGCCTGAAACTGGGAGTGCCCGTGATTCCCACCGTGGCACTCATGGGCCACGGCATCGCGGAGCTATTTCAAACGGCTACAACAGCAGTACGACAGCAGGCCTGCCCCTTGCTACAACCAGCCAGTGCGCACATTTGTGACCAACTACAAGAGCTGAGCCAATACCTCAACAGACCAGAGATTCACGATGCCTTCCATGTACCGCACAGCTTTTTGCTCATGCAAATTGCCGCCGGTGATGCCTATTTTATGGATGAGATGAAACAACATTTTCCGGCACTGCTGCCGGAACTCACACAATATCGAAACACAGTAGAACAAACCATGCCTCGCGGCTTACGTGAAGAGTTGCATGCAGATCGACATTACCGTGCAGCGCGTTTATTTGAATCCGTAACACGCCTGGGTGCCCCCCATGAAGGAGGCGGTTGGCGCTATTGGCTCGATGAACTGTTTCTACATCCACAATGGGGACTGCTCGGCAGCCTGGTGGTGTTTGCCATGGTGCTCATTGTCGTATTTGAAGTCAGCGCCTGGCTGGATTCAATTAGCGCCGCGCTCCTCATCGAGTCATTGACCCACTGGCAACCACAAACCACGGAAGGAGTGATCGGTCGCGCCGTGGTAGATGGACTCATCGGGCTGATCGGCATCGTCGTTCCCTATATGTTGCCACTGGTATTATTGCTGGTGGCCCTGGAAGAGACAGGCATCATGCATCGCATTGCCTTTGTGATGGATCGCGGCTTTCACCGCATCGGTCTACATGGAGGGGTGGCCGTGCCTTTCCTGCTTGGCCTGGGTTGTAATGTCCCCGCCATCTCCTCAGTGGCACGAGTCTCTTCGGGGCGTGAACGCGTTATCGCTTCGATATTGATCACCTTTGTGCCCTGCTCAGCCCGCTCCGCTGTCGTGCTCGCCCTGGCAGGAAAATACCTCGGTGGTTTTGGCGTATTCGCCATTTTCATGTTAACCATCCTCGTCATCAGCATTTTGGGCAGCCTGCTCACCCGCCACTCCACCGAGCGCGGCCCTGGTCAGGTGCAGGAAATTCCGGCCTATGCCCTGCCTCGCTGGCATTCGCTATTACACGAAACCTGGGAACGCACCCGCGACATCCTCACCATCGTCACGCCCTTATTGATCGCCGGCAGCGTGTTACTGGCCTTACTCAGTCATATCGGGGCCGATGCCTTTATTAATACCTTATTTACCCCCATCACGGTCTGGTGGCTGGGTCTGCCAGTGGTGCTGGGTGTGCCCATCCTGTTCGGTATCCTGCGTAAAGAATTATCACTATTGATGATCTACCAAGCCCTCGGCACCTTCGATGTGGGCCAGCATCTGGACTGGGTGCAACTCACTACCTTCCTGTTATTCCTGACCTTCTACATCCCCTGCGTCTCAACCTTCGCCGTTATGCTCAAAACCATCGGCCGCAAACAAGCTCTGTTTTCCATCTTCATATCGGTGACGGTGGCACTATTGGTGAGCGGCGTTGTTCGACTATTACTGGAAGGCGTGCGCTTGTTTAACAGTTAACACGGTCTGATTTATATACTTATTCAGGCGCGGCGAACCATTCCACATTCCAGCTTGAATCATCCGCTTTGCTTAAGCACACCACGGTAGCGGGTTCAAATGCGATAATCTGGCTATCGCGGTTTAACAGTGCCAACAGGCTGGGCACAAACGGCAAGTGACTGGCGACCAACGTATCCTCCTGCCAGCTTTCAATATCCGCCAGCAACAAATGTGGATCATCGTCTGGTTTCAAATCAGTACGCTGTTGCGGTATAACCGCAGGTGAAATCACTCTGGCCATAATTTCTGCCGTCTGCCGAGCACGATCTCTTTCACTATGAAAGACCTGACTAAAATAAATGCCTTGTTTCGCAAGCTGTTGTGCCAACCGCTCAACAGCCTGGCGACCATTAACGGTCAGCCCCTTCCGGGGATCAACTTGTGGACTGGCAGCCTGTCCATGACGCATAAGATAAAGATTCATATAATGAGATGCTCTCTGAAAAAATAGTCTTAAATATTATATCAATATATAAAGTGTTACTGAGTCAGAGTCAATTAACGTCATCCCATAACGATACTATTCCAGGAGTATTTCTAACCACTAATGAATACCTTGCAAGAAGCGACCATTATTTGCCCTTATTGCGGTGAAATATTAGTTACATTCATAGATAACAGCGCGGGAAACCAGCAATATATTGAAGACTGTCAGGTCTGTTGCTGCCCCATCCTGTTTGATATTGAAGTGGATGCAAACGGTGAACTGCAACAAGTAAATACAAGGCAGGAGAACGAATAAAGGGCACTTCAAAAAACCCACTGAAGCAGCGTTGATTGCGTTAAAACAAGTTCTAAATGCTCATTTACACAGAAATGGTTCGCTCCCGCCCATCCATGGGCTTCGTAAAATAAGATCATCGTACAAAACTGTGTTTTTGCCTTGCCATCATCTGCTTGATTGAATTTTCAGACATACTCTTAAAAATGAGCGTAAATATCATCCCATCTCCTGTGCATTTTATAGTGACGTTAAACTGGCTCTGGCATGAAGATAAACTGACGCATATTGCCACAATGACCCCCTTCGATCATCATACCCAACAACAACAGACATTATTGGTCACCAAAAATCACTAGAGTCAGGGTCTGTATATCCATCTTAATTACACTTATCGATAGATAGGCATTAATTAAAAATGGGTACATCCTGCACCCCAAAAATTCCTCTATGCAGCGAGCTAACTTATTATTTTATGCTTCCATGTAAAATCATGCTCCTGAAATAAGACTACCAAAGATTTTTATCAGTTTTATGACATATATGTTATGTGAATATGATATATATCAGTTATGAGAATCGGCATTGACCTCGGTGGCACCAAGATAGAAGGCATAGCCCTTGATGAACAAGGGCGGGAATTGCATCGGCATCGCATCTCCACCCCTCAACATGACTATGAAGCCACACTGGATGCCATTACCAATCTGGTTCATCTGCTTGAAAAAGAAACAAACCAGAATGGCACCGTTGGAATGGGCATCCCCGGCACTATTTCACCCGCCACCAATCTCGTAAAAAATGCCAACTCCATCTGGCTGAATGACCAACCCCTGACCGAGGCATTACAGGACAAATTGCAACGGGAAGTGCGCATCGCCAATGATGCCAATTGTTTTGCCGTTTCCGAAGCCACTGATGGGGCCGCAAAGGACGCTCATATTATGTTCGGCGTGATTATCGGTACAGGAACAGGGGGGGGGATCTGTGTCGACAAGAAACCCCTCATCGGCATTAACGCCATTGGTGGTGAATGGGGCCACAACCCCCTGCCTTGGCCACGGGATGATGAACGTCCCGGTCATGCCTGTTTTTGCGGTCAGCACGGCTGTATTGAAACCTTTTGTTCCGGCACGGGCTTTACGCGTGACCACAAGCAACATGGCGGCAAGGGCGACACCGCACAGGCTATCGTGCAGCAGGCCTTGCAGGGTGATGCACTGGCCGAAGAAAGCCTGCTACGCTATGAAGATCGACTGGCACGCGCCCTGGCCTCCATCATCAATATTCTTGACCCGGAAGTCATTGTCCTGGGCGGCGGCATGTCTAATGTTAAGCGCATATATAATAGTATCCCTGAACGTTGGGGCCAGTATATCTTCTCTGATCGCGTCGATACCCGGCTGGTGCCTCCCATGCATGGTGATTCAAGCGGTGTACGCGGTGCCGCCTGGTTGTGGCCCAACACCTGATACAAACTGCCTTTGTCACAATTCATTCACCCGCTGATCAAATTAGTTTCACACTCCCTGCTTATGCTTGTTGCTGTTCTTTCAACCTGAAGGAACATTCAAATTATGATCAACACTAAACTTTGTTTAGGGGAGTAATTACAAATGTCTCATTACAAACTTATGGCAAGTGCCTTTGCCGTTGCACTTGCCGTTACGGGTAGCTGCATTGCCTATGAAAAAAAATCAAACTTTAATTTTAAAGCCATCAATTCCTCAGCCAACAGTGCTGATTGGAACCCCATGGCACCCTGGAAATTGCCCGAAGGTTTTACCCAACACGTTGTCTCTAATGAAAGCAACCTGAACATATATGATGGCGGTCGTGACGACTGGCATGATATGAATACCATTAATGAAACAGGCCCACAGGCTGGCCGTTTTATGTACCGCACCCATGAAGTACGTGGCGTACCTGAAGGTGGTGCCGTGTCTGTGGTTGACCTCAATACGGGCGAAACAAAGATCCTTGTTCAAGATGTAAGCTGGACGGCACTGGATGGCATTCGCTGGACACAGTGGGGCACCCTTGTTTTTGCTGAAGAGACGATGGGTGGCCGCTTTTTTGAAGTCATTCTCAATCCAAATGATCGCATGAAGGTGCTTGAAGTCATCGACCGCCCTGCGGTGGGTCGTCTGGCCCATGAAGGTATCGACATAGATGCCGCCGGTAATGTCTATGTTGTCGACGAACACCGTGGCCGTTCACAAGGTTGTGATGGCAATGTGCCTTGCGGTGGTGGTGTCTACAAGTTTGTACCGAACACCTATGGCGATCTCTCCAGTGGCGCTCTGTATGTATTAAAAGTAACGGGCCCGGATGGCACCGGCCAGGGTGAATGGGTCGGTCCTATCGATGCTTCACATGCCCGTAAATCAGGTACTGACTTCGGTGGTCAAAGCTACCAGCGCCCTGAAGATCTGGAAATCATAGGCAAGACACTTTATATAGCCGTGACCGAAGGTCCTCGTGATGAGAAAGGCAAGGAACACTATGAAGGTCGCGTCTTGTCCCTCGAACTGGACAACATGATGGTCAAAAATTTCATCAAACCTGACGTCAATGTTTCGGTTGAAATCGGTAAGCCTGGCGATGCAAACTTCCAAACGGGTTTTGACAGTGTCGATAATCTGGCTGAAACACCTGATGGTCGCCTGATGGTTATTGAAGACAACAAGCCATCTGACATCTGGGTTGCCAGCAAGAAGACCAACAAATTTGGTGCCGCCAAAAAAGTTGAACTGTTTGGCTCACTGACCGATCCAGGCGCAGAAGGTACGGGTATCTACTTCAGCCCGTTAGATCCTGACACACTATACGTCAATATCCAGCACTCAGCGGCTGACGATGGTGATGCTACCTGGGCCATCAGCAAAAAACGTCGTGATCATCACGACCGTGACGACCACTAGTCAACCAACAATAAGGGCAAAGGAAGGGGCTGCATTGCAGCCCTTTTTTTATTTCTCCATAACTTAAATAAACGAACTAAACTAACTACAATTAGGAAACATCCCCACAACATGTTGTAATGAACCATATATTTAATACAGTTATATTACTCCTGATTCTCAGTATCTTTAGCATGGATCTAATGATGCCTCTTGGGGTTGCGGCAGGCACGCCTTATGGATTGGTTGTCTTCCTGACCATGTGGTCAAAACGAAGTATAGAAACCTGGCTGGTCGCCATGGCCGGAATCAGCTTGACCATTATCGGTTTTTTTATGTCCCCAGCCACTGTCAGTGCCATGTATGCGGTCACCATCAACCGAATACTGGCCATTATAATTATCTCTGTATCGGCCATTCTGGTTCTCCAGCGCAAAAGAGATGATAAAAGAATTGCGGCGTTAAATATCATATCAACGACTGATAGCATAACAAGGTTAAAAAATCGCAGGGCATTCGACGACACCTTACCCACCGAAATCGAACGAGCCAAACGCTATGACAGGGCTTTATCGCTTGCGATCATTGACATGGACCACTTTAAGCTCATCAATGATACCTTTGGCCATGACAAGGGCGATATCATGCTCAAGCAATTAGCCTACGAGCTGGATGGTCAAATCAGGCATAGCGACATGTTATATCGGCTGGGCGGTGATGAGTTTGTTATTATTTTTATAGAGACGAACCTGGAACAAGCACGCATCGTTTGTGAAAAAATCAACCATGTCCACAACCTACTGGCCCTTAAAATAGACGATAAAAGATCCACCCTTAGTATCGGCCTGACCACATTGCAAAATAATGATGATAGCAACAACATGTTTAACCGTGCTGATGATGCACTGTATCACGCAAAAAAACATGGCCGAAACAGATTATCTGTATACGAAGATATCACTGCAACACAACAAACCGTCAACGCGCGATAATGATTTTGGATTAAATATTCAAGGCAATAAATGAGTCGTTCAGAATAAAATTCTGGCTACCAGAGTATGTTCAAATATTCATTGCCAACTATCGCTAAAAAAATGCGCTATTTTTGGAAAACAAGTCCATCTAATTTATTACCCTAAACCATTTCTATCCCGTTAATAATCTAAAAAATCATGTGTCTACCGAGTACTTAACAGTTTGAGGAGATTGAGGAGATTGAAATGAGCATGAGACATGAAAGTTGTTTATAAAACACATTTTACCGCAAAGGTCGCAAAGAGGCGCAAAGAAAAAATAAATTTGATAATTTATAAAAAATGAGTTTGAAGTCTTCGAGTAAGCTCTAATTTTCTCTAATATAAAACAAAATAACGCCGCGATCCTTTGCGGTTTAGAACTTTAAAATAGATTAAATACTTAACGAGACAGCAGTGCTGAAATATAGATAAGATATAAAAGACCACAACCATTATTATCTTTATGAGTTCAGGGCACCTCTAAATATCCAATAAATCAGAACAAATTAAAAAAAAATAAAACAGTGATAGTGAATCACTGTTAATTACGATGATTTATTGCATTTTTAGTTGCATTTACCTCGACATCTTAGCGAATTAGGCCATCACATC
>JAFLJQ010000117.1 GCA_022712915.1 Gammaproteobacteria bacterium
GCTTAAGGCAGCGGTTCTGCGTGCATTAGAATACTTGTCAACGAATGCAAAACGCGCTCACCCTGAACGTGATAGGTTGTCAGGTCGCACTAAGCTTGGATTGACGCCTGTTTTTTGTACAGCTTAAGAACTAACGTATGAATAAAGGCTACAGTCTTCATTTTTTTATGACTAACTTTTTCGTGAGCAGTCTGGTAAATTCATAGCTGGCTTTTGCTCATTATCATCTGTGAAAATACCATATTTACATAAAAAGGAAAAATAATGCTGACATCACAAAATCAAAAATGGAGTGATCATTTTTTGATCTGGAGTATATTTGCAATGTCACTGATGTTAACAAGTTGTGGCTCCGGTGATGCGGCAGGTGAGAAGGTCGGCTGCACGATACCCTGTCTGGCTGAGGCCCCGATGATCGATGTCAGCTCAGTCAGTTCTGCAACAGGAGGGGCCATCAATGTCACAGTCAAGATTCAAGGTGATATAACGAATATCAATAACATAACAATTTTGTTAAATACCACGAAAATAGACAGTGGATTTCCAGCAGGAAGTGGCAGCGTATTTAATCCGCCACAGGCAACAAATACAATTGCCGTTACTGTAGAGGCAGGCACTGCACAGGGCAATTATTATCCGAATATTTCATTTACGGTGGAATCACCCCCAAATAGTGGTAATCAGTATTATATAGACCCAACCAAGTCTGAGAGTCATTACACCTACACAGAAGTAGTATCAGGTATTGCGTCAACACCCATCCTAACCGGCTTTCAGGTGCCTGTTATGGTCGTTACGCCATAAATAGTTTTGTACTGATCAATATTCAGGATGTTCAGGCCTTCCCAAGATAATTTGAGAGAATTTTGTTGATCATCTGAAAGCGTACAGGTTTAGCAATGAAATCAGTAAAACCAGCCTCTCGATAAATTCGGCGGTCTTCGTTCATGGTGTTGGCGGTCAAGGCAATCACTGGTTTACTATAACCTTGTTCCTGTAATTTTTTGATGGTTTGCATTCCATCCAGAACCGGCATCTGGATGTCCAGTAATATCAAATCAAATTCCTTTCTGGCCAGTTCATCCAGTGCTTGTTGGCCATTTTCCACTATGGTGGTTTGTAACCCAAATTTGGCCAATAGTGCTGACATCAACAAGCGATTATCTTGTGCATCATCAGCTACCAGCACATGTCCTTTTAAACGGGTATAAATAGGTTTATTTTCTATCGTGGATGTAAATTTGTGTTTGCCCAGCTCTGATATAAATTCTACATCGGAAAGAGAACCCGTTGGCAAAGTAACGGCAAAGCAACTGCCTTTATTGGGCTCACTTGAGAGTTCTATGGTGCCTTTCATTAATTCAGTAAGCCGTTTAGAGAGTGACAGACCCAGACCGGTGCCTCCATATTGCCGTGTTATAGATGCATCTGCTTGATCAAAAGCCAGGAAAATTTTTTTATGTTGTTTATGCACAATACCTATTCCTGTATCGATCAATTCAAAACAGACAAGTTCATTATTGCGTTGACAGTGAACGTTGATGTGCACATAACCGTGGTGGGTAAATTTTATGGCATTGGAGCACAGATTGAGAAGCACTTGTTTGATACGGAAAGGATCATTGTTAATGGTTACAGGTAGTGGCCATGAATAATTAACTTTAAATTCCAACCCCTTGTCTTTGGCTTGTGGTGACATTAATGACTCAACATCTTGTATCAGGCTCACTACTGAAAAATTAACATGTTCAACCTGTAGTTTGTTGGCTTCAATTTTTGACATGTCAAGTAATTCATTAATGATATGCAATAAGTGATGGCCATTGCGAACAATGGTTTGTAAAGGTTTAATATATGGATTGCTCGCATCGTCTGAGTCGAGCATATTTTCACTAAAACCAATAATGGCTGTTAGGGGGGTGCGAAGCTCATGGTTCATGTTGGCTAAAAACTGGTTTTTTGAACGTACTGCAGCATAGGCTTCATCTCGGGCCTGACCGATTTCTATGGCCTGGGATTGCAATAGTTTATTTTTACTGTGTACACGTTTAAACAGGTTTGACAGGATTATAGCCGTCCAAATAGCGACCCAAAGTAGTGCGGTTCCAAAAATAATAATGGGCAGGCCAAAGTATTTGTGAAAGTTCCGCCAGTGATCGCGCTCCATGTGTATAAAGAAAATATTTGAATCTGGATGGTGCAGAGGTAATTTTATCCAATGTATATTTTTGCCTTGTATATCAATATTCCCCTGTGGTTGATTCTGTTTGTTGATAGCTTCTAGAGGAAAGAGCTTTACGGTGGGTGCAAATGTTTTTTGGGGTTTTAACCAGTACTCCGGTTCAACTTTCTCTTTATAAACAATAATTTGGTAGGTGTTATTGTTTATGAGGTGATAGGGCAGCATGATTTGATTAGTCTGTACACCGTTTTGTCGTTTTTCATTAAGTTGCTCAACATACAGGTGGATATAACTCAAGTTTTGTAGATTGATCACCTCAACATGGCTGTGATAAGTCACGGCAGTAAAAGCCGCCATACTGACTAACGCGGCAATACTGAACAGAATAACCAGCCGACTACGGGTCATACCTCGTTAATTCTGCTCTGTGTCATTATTATGATGGGTACTTATATTTGCCAGATAATAGACCGGGCAGAAACCGATTATGGCTACTATTAGATTGAAAAAACCAAAGCTGCCTAGCAGAAAATTAATGGGTATGTTGGCAACTATCCCGGTATTCAAAAAACCGACATACATAAGCAGGGCAGAACCCGTAATACGCAGAACACGATCGAAACCGCTCAAATTTCGCTTAATATTCATATCACCCCACCTCTCATTTTGTTTTCTATAGGTTTGTTTTCGGCTGCCTGGCATGTTCTTTTAGGAAAATGGTGGGTTTATGGCAGTTTTTTTGTTATTCCGTCTGCTCACGAAGTGATTCGTGCCGTCAAGAGGTATGACGCCGGCATTTATGTATGACCCTGGGGAGAGACAATGACTTAGAAAAGTACCCATCTATTAGGAGGGGCATGGCTAAATCTATGTCCTGACTAAACCGATGCAAAACACGGAGACCATTAACGCTTTTATCCCAATAAAGGAAACAACCTAGGTTCTCCAACGCTATTTTTATAGACAAGTTACAATTACAGATCCGATAGCTCATAATAACCGGCAGTGCAAAAAGGTATCAGAACTACCTGTTCAATATTGAAATTTTAAATGTGAGTAACGGCCATCCCATTACCCATAACCAATCACTGCTGTCCCGTTAACTTTCACAGCAAAGCTAATTGTTTAGTGGAACCCACTTGGTCAACAGGAGGATCACCTCGCAACAAGGCAAGCAAGTCTCGTTTTTCGAACAGGTTGAGCTGTACTAATCGAAGTATTTGC
>JAFLJQ010000072.1 GCA_022712915.1 Gammaproteobacteria bacterium
TGCATCCGTTACCGTTAAGGTAACGGTAAATACCCCTTCTGAATTAAATTGGGCGACGGGGTTTTGCAGTATCGAATCAAGGATCCCTGAACCCGCACCAAAATTCCATAGGTATGTTAAAGGCAGATGATTATCGGGATCAGTGCCACTACCCATAAAACCAATACTATCGCCCGTTAAAATACTGACTGGGCCTGCTGGACTATTGATTAATCCGTCGGGCGGCAAATTTCCAACCACAACAGTAAAGGTTAAACTGGCTGACTCACCTCCGCCTGGAAGTGGATTAAAAACCGTTAGTGTAGATGTATCGGCGACAGAAATGTCCACCGCTAACATTGTTGCGGTTAATTGCGTAGATGATACATAGCTTGTTATCCGATCACTTCCGTTCCACCGCACCACAGACCCGTTGACAAAATTTGTGCCTGTCACCGTTAGTTGAAAGTCTGGCCCACCTTCTGAAATGGTGTTTGGATCAATCGCACTGATTGTTGGAACTGGATTGTCGAGTGGTGGGGCCAGATAATCTACCTGCACTGCATCTGCACTTACATGTCCATTCGCATTATCGCTCAAGACAATACTGAGCGTACCTGCTTGCAGTGTATACTCACCCAGGCGGTTGAAAACACCACCGTTGATTTTCTGATCAACCAAGACCGTGGCAATAAATACGTCATTGTTATAGATCGTGTATGGGGCGTTCGTTGCCCGAGTGGTGTCGGTGGTCCAATGTGCGTCAATAGTGTACTGACCATCGGCACCGATTGAGATATTCCAGGTTGCGGTTTGGTTGCCGACCCCAGCGGGTGAATAGGCATAATTGGCCCCATAATAACCTGCTTGCTTGGTCGAAGTTGGCCACGTTCCAACGGTAGAAAATTCCGCATCAAGATTATCGTAAATGAGTGCATGTGCAAATGCACTAAAACAACATAAAACAATGATTGCCAAAACACGGCAATAATGGCTGACACTCCCTCTCCCAAACAACATAACTCTCCCCCCTGTAATTTTATTCCTTTTATCAAGCGCGGCAAAGAATTGATAACTTCAACTTTTTAAAAAATCAACTCTTGCTTAGTCGACTAAACGCCACGCCGATACATATCAGTACAAGATCCCTCCACCCTAAGAAAAGATCTCATAAATAAAGTTAGCGTATCAGTCGATACATGATGTTACAAAATGGGATATGTCTTAACTACGATAAATATCCCTATACTGTCGTAACATCTCACATATTATTCAATATGATTTTGATGTGAAGAACTTTTTTATTCAAACTACAGTTTTCATATATAACTGTCAACATTTAGATTATTAATTTTACCGATGTGAATACTGTCTTTAAATTTTTGCACAAATAATAATCATATCAATAAATTTTACACGGTTTTGTGATTTAATATTTTTCAAGTCGCTTAATTATCCGACCATCATTAAACTTTGAAGTGTTTCGATTTATCTCATTTACTTATACATCGATAACAAGCCCTCAAACGTCTATTCGTACCCTTTAACACAGATTGAATTATGATAATTAACGTTCGCCAATACTATAAAAATATTTAGCGCCATGATCTATGTCATACAATTTCAAACTTAAGGCACAACACATGTTCACACGTTGCTGCAAAGTACAAAATAATGTTAATGGTTAAGATATAAACAAGGAAGCAATGCGGGGATTAAGCCTGTGTCATACCCCCCTTTTAGCTATAGGGCACTTCTATAAATGCACTTTTAGAGGCACAAGTCACGCGATAGCGGCATCAGTACCGTGCTCGAACACCTGGACAGCATCTTGTCCTCGTGTATGTCATATCACCACTGTCCCGTTAAGTATTTAATCCATTTTAAAGTTCTAAACCGCAAAGGATGCAAAGGATCGCAACGTTACTTTGTTTTATATTAGAGGAAAATTAGAGGTTATCCGAAGACTTCAAGCTCATTTTTTATACATTACCGAATTTATTTTTTCTTTGCGCCTCTTTGCGACCTTAGCGGTAAAATGTGTTTTATAAACAATTTTCATGTCTCATGCTCATTTCAACCTCCTCAAGCCGTCAAGTACTCGGTAGACACATGATTTTTTAGATTATTAACGGGACAGCAGTGAGGCCATATACACTGAGGTTCTAAGGTTCTAAGGTTCTAGCTCCATGCTTCATCCAATCTCCTGCTCTGACCTCCATGGATTAAGGAAATGCAAAAGGATTGTCTGGAACAATCCTTGCCATGCAGTCGTGCACGCGGCGCTTCCTTGCTCTCACGAAAAAATCACTATTTATAGAAGCGCCCCATATTCATTACACCATAAGCAAGTTTACACCCCTCTCCCTCTATTCCTTCACAAGGCCACAAATCCCCAAATAAAGTCATCTCAAAGCCTCCCGGTGATTGATGCCCCAAACAGAGAGCTGTATACTTCTGTGCCGTTTTACCCGGGGACGTCCGGTATTTCCATAAAACGGAGTTGGTTTAATAATCTCAGCAAAATCAAACAACTGTGAAGACTGAAAACAAGACAATCAGCGGACTATATCGCCCCGAATTTGAACGGGATAACTGTGGCTTTGGGCTCATTGCCCATATGGACGGTACACCCAGCCATTGGCTGGTGGATACCGCCATTGGTGCCCTGACTCGGTTGACCCATCGTGGTGCTATCGCGGCCGATGGCAAAACCGGCGACGGTTGCGGCCTATTATTGAAAAAGCCCGACAGCTTCCTGCGTTCAGCGGCTAAAGCAAAAGGCTTCAAGCTGGCCGAACTATACGCTGTCGGCATGGTGTTCCTTAATCAGGACAAGACCCTGGCCAAGACTGCCCGCACGCAGCTTGAAAACGAACTCCAGACAGAAGGTCTGCTAACGCTCGGTTGGCGTACCGTGCCAACAGATGAGTCAGCCTGTGGTGAAGAGGCCCTCAAGAGCCTGCCTGTCATCGAACAAATTTTTGTCAATGCCCCTGAAGGCATGGATCAAACCACCTTCGAACGTCACCTATATGTAGCCCGCCGTCGCACCGAAAAAGCCATAAAACCCAAGGATGCGGTGTTTTATATCCCCAGCCTGTCATCCAGTGTGATCTCCTATAAAGGTCTGGTGATGCCCGAGTATCTGCCTGTGTTCTACAAAGATCTCGGTGACAAAAACCTGCACTCGGCCCTGGCGGTATTCCACCAGCGCTTCTCCACCAACACCTGGCCGCAGTGGCGTCTGGCCCAACCGTTCCGCTATCTAGCGCATAACGGTGAAATCAACACCATTCAGGGCAACCGCAACTGGTCGGTGGCACGGGGTCACAAATTCAAGTCACCCCATATCAAGATGGAAGATGTGTGCCCGCTGGTCTCCATGACCGGTTCCGACTCGAATAGTCTGGATAATATGCTTGAGGCCCTACTGGCCGGTGGCATGGACATCTTCCGGGCCATGCGCCTGTTGATTCCACCCGCCTGGCAGAACGTGCAAACGATGGATCCGGATTTGCACGCCTTTTATGAATACAACTCCATGCACATGGAATCCTGGGATGGCCCCGCCGGTATCGTCATGACCGATGGCCGTCATGCCGCCTGTTCTATGGATCGCAATGGCCTGCGCCCGGCCCGTTGGGTGATTACAAAAGACCGTCACATTACCCTGGCTTCAGAAATCGGTGTCTACGAATACCAGCCCGAAGACGTGATCATGAAAGGCCGCCTCAAACCCGGCCAGATGATCGCCGCCGATACCGAGACCGGTGAACTATTATTACCAGAAGATATCGACAACCGCCTCAAGTCCGCCCATCCCTATCGAAAATGGATGGATGCAAAATGCTCACGCCTCGAATCCTGCCTGGATGAAACCGGCAGTGGCAAGAGCATGGATGAAGACACCTACAACATCTATCAGAAACTGTTCCAGATCTCATTTGAAGAACGGGATCAGGTCATGCGTGTGCTGGCCGAAAGCGGTCAGGAAGCCATCGGTTCCATGGGCGACGATACCCCCATGCCGGTACTGTCGCGTCAGGTGCGCTCACCCTTTGATTATTTCCGCCAACAATTTGCCCAGGTCACCAATCCCCCCATCGATCCCATTCGTGAGCAGGTGGTAATGTCTCTGGAGACCTGCTTCGGTGCCGAACAAAACATGTTTGATGAGAGCGATGTACACGCCGCTCGCCTGCGCGTCGATGCCCCTATACTGTCAGAAGGCAAGTTCAATCAGATATTGAATCTGGATGATCCCAACTATGCCCATAGCCGCATCGACTTGCATTATTCGGACAAAGATGCCCTCAAACCGACCATCGAAAAGATCTGTGATCAAGCCGTGGCCGCGATCAAATCCGGCAAGGTGATCCTGGTTCTGTCTGATAAAGACATCAGTGCCGACAAATTATCGGTTCATGCCTTATTGGCCACCGGTGCCGTGCATCACCGTCTGATCCGTGAGGGACTGCGTTGTGATGCCAATATCGTCGTGGAAACCGGCACAGCCCGTGATCCTCACCACTTTGCCACCCTGATCGGCTACGGTGCCACGGCCATTTATCCCTACCTGGCCTACGAATGCCTAAATGACATGGCCCGCAAGGGTGAGGTCAATGACGGGGGCAGCCCGCGTTTGGCACAGCAATATCGCAAGGGCATCAACAAGGGTCTGTATAAAATAACCTCCAAGATGGGCATCTCGACCATCTCCAGTTACCGCGGATCGCAACTATTTGAATCCATCGGTCTCAGTCAGGACGTGGTGGATCTGTGTTTTGTTGGCACCACCAACCGCCTGCAAGGCGCGAACTTTGATGATCTAGAGGCCGATCAACGCGCCCTGGTCAAATTGGCCTGGAACAAGCGCAAGGCCATCACTCAAGGCGGTCTGCTGAAATACGTGCACGGCGGTGAAGAACATGCCTATAACCCGGACGTGGTACACACCCTTCAAGACGCCGTTCAAACCGGCAATTATGAGACCTATAAAAAATATGCCCAACTGGTCAATGAACGTCCACACCTGTCATTCAGAGATTTGTTAAAACTACGTGATGATGTTACGCCAATCTCCATCAATGAGGTCGAGCCATTACAGGATATCCTGATGCGCTTCGACTCGGCCGCCATGTCTCTTGGTGCCTTGTCACCCGAGGCCCATGAGACCCTGGCCGAGGCCATGAATACCCTCGGCGGTCGTTCCAACTCTGGTGAGGGTGGTGAAGACCCGGCCCGTTATGGCACCATCAAACGTTCCAAGATCAAGCAAGTGGCCTCAGGCCGCTTCGGCGTCACCCCGGCCTATCTGGCCAGTGCCGAAGTACTTCAGATCAAGGTTGCCCAGGGTGCCAAGCCCGGTGAAGGTGGCCAGTTGCCCGGTCACAAGGTCAATGATCTGATTGCTGAGCTGCGTTTTTGCAAACCCGGTGTTGCGTTGATTTCACCGCCACCCCACCACGATATCTATTCCATCGAAGATCTGGCCCAGCTTATTTTTGACCTCAAGCAGGTCAATCCCGCAGCCCTGGTCTCTGTCAAACTGGTCGCTGAGGCCGGTGTTGGCACCATCGCCGCCGGTGTGGCCAAGGCCTATGCCGATCTGATCACCATATCGGGTTATGACGGTGGCACCGGTGCCTCGCCCCTGACCTCGGTAAAATATGCCGGTAGTCCCTGGGAACTGGGCCTGACCGAAACACACCAAATCCTGCGCGCCAATAACCTGCGCGACAAAGTGCGCCTGCAAACTGACGGTGGCCTGAAGACCGGCCTCGATGTAGTCAAGGCCGCCATCCTCGGTGCAGAGAGTTTTGGTTTTGGTACCGGCCCGATGATCGCCATGGGCTGTAAGTACTTACGTATCTGCCACCTCAATAACTGCGCCACGGGTATCGCCACTCAGGACAAGGTACTGCGCATGAACCACTACATTGGCAAGGTCGAAATGGTGATGAACTATTTCCACTTTATTACCCAGGAAGTGCGTGAGCTGATGGCCCAGCTAGGTTGTCGCAAACTAACCGATCTTATCGGCCGAACCGATCTGTTACAGATCCTCGAAGGCACCACCAGCAAGACCCGCAAACTGGATCTGACACCGTTACTAAGTGATGCCGGTGTCTCCGCTGGCAAACCTCATTTCTGTACCAAACCCAAAAATGAACCCTTCGACAAAGGCGAACTGGCCGAACAAATGGTCATGGATATGCTGCCTGCCATTGAAGGCAAAAAAGGTGGAACCTTCACCTACGAGATTAAAAACATCCACCGTTCCATCGGTGCCCGCCTGTCCGGTGAAATTGCCAAGCGTCATGGCAATCTCGGCATGGAAGACCAACCGATTAAATTAAAACTCAAAGGCACCGCAGGCCAGAGTCTCGGCGTATGGAATGCCGGCGGCCTGCATATTTGCCTGGAAGGTGATGCCAATGATTATGTCGGCAAGGGTATGGCTGGCGGCAAGGTAGTGATCTATCCACCCCATGGCAGCACCTTTAAAAGCCACGAAGCGACCATTATTGGTAATACCTGCCTGTACGGCGCTACCGGTGGCCGGTTATTCGCCGCCGGTCTGGCTGGTGAACGCTTCTGCGTACGTAACTCCGGTGTCACCACCATAGTAGAAGGCATTGGCGACCACGGTTGTGAATACATGACTGGTGGCGTAGTGGCCGTGCTAGGCAAGACTGGCATCAACTTCGGGGCGGGCATGACCGGTGGTTTTGCCTATGTGCTGGATGAAGACAACAGCTTTGTTGATTGCGTCAATGAAGACGTGGACATCCACCGTGTTGCGCCGGAAAACATGGAAGCCTATCGCCACCACCTGCGTGAACTGATTCAGGAATTTGTTAATGAAACCGGTAGTGAACACGGCCAGGCCATTCTCGACAACTTCTCCAGCCTGATCGGCAAGTTCTGGTTGGTAAAACCAAAGGCGGCGGTACTGGAATCCCTGCTGGAAGACCTGCACACGGCGGCGGCGTAAAAAATAGCAAGGGACAAGGTTCTCAGGGTACGGTTCACCTTGAAAACCTGTCTCTAAAGACAGGATTTGTTGTTAATAAATAGTAACGGAATATAGGCATTATTCTTGCCCCTCGTTGCTCGAAACTCGAAACTGGTTTAAAAAATGGCTAATAACTTTCAGTTTGTACAATTCAAACGTCGCGACCCGAAGAAAAAATCGGTCAAGACGCGCACGAAGGAATACCGTGAAATCTACGCTCCCTTTGATGCTAACACAACGACTGAACAGGCTGATCGTTGTCTGGAATGCGGCAATCCTTATTGTGAATGGCGTTGTCCGGTACACAACTATATCCCCAACTGGTTAAAACTGGTAGCCGAAGGCAATATCATCGCTGCCGCCGAACTCTGCCATCGTACCAACTCTCTGCCCGAGATCTGTGGTCGAGTCTGTCCACAAGACAGGCTGTGCGAAGGGGCCTGCACCCTGAATGACGGTTTTGGCGCCGTGACCATTGGCTCGATTGAAAAATACATTACCGATACCGCCTTTAAGCAAGGCTGGCGACCCGACCTGTCACAGGTGCAGGATACGGGCAAACGTGTTGCCGTAATCGGTGCCGGTCCAGCCGGTCTTGGCTGTGCCGATGTACTGGCCCGCAATGGAATCAAGGCCGTGGTTTATGACCGTTATCCCGAGATCGGTGGCCTGCTGACCTTTGGTATCCCCGAATTCAAGCTGGAAAAAGAAGTCGTCAAACTGCGCCGCGAGATCCTCGAAGGTATGGGGGTTGAGTTCAAACTCAATACCGAGATCGGTAAAGACATGCCCTTCCAGCAATTGCTCGATGAATACGATGCCATCTTCCTCGGCATGGGCACCTACGAATACATGAAGGCCGGTATCCCCGGTGAGGATCTGCCCGGCGTGTATGCAGCATTAGATTTTTTGATATCCAATATCAACCACTGCCACCACTACGAAAAAGATCCCGCTGATTATATCAATATGCAAGGCCAAAAGGTTGTCGTGCTCGGCGGCGGTGATACGGCCATGGACTGTAATCGCACCTCCATTCGCCAAAAAGCGGCCAGCGTGACCTGTGCCTACCGACGAGATGAAGCCAATATGCCCGGTTCCAAACGCGAAGTTACCAATGCAAAGGAAGAAGGTGTCGAATTTCTCTGGAACCGCCAGCCCATCGAAATTATCGGTGAAGGTAAGGTCGAAGGCATCAAGGTCATATCAACCCAGTTAGGTGAAGCCGATGAGCGCGGCCGCCGCCGCCCGGAACCGGTCGCTGGTTCAGAGGAGATCATCCCGGCTGATCGCATCATCATCGCCTTTGGATTCCGACCCAGTCCAGCCAAATGGTTTGCGGACTTCAAAATCGACATCGACGATCGCGGTCGTGTGGTGGCCGATCAACATCAGGAATATGCCCACCAGACCAGTCAGCCAAAAGTCTTTGCCGGTGGTGACATGGTGCGCGGCTCAGATCTAGTGGTCACCGCTATCTATGAAGGGCGTCAGGCAGCCGAAGGCATTCTCAATTACCTAAAGGTCTGATTATGTTTAACCGCAAACCACACGGTAAAAAAAGTGGCAAAAGGGAATTTCAACACACATTGCATTGCATTGCGTTACTTTGTGTAACATAGCTATTATGTTGAATATTTTGATAATTAAAATCAACCACAAAAGGACATGAAGGAAAACAAGGTTATCGATAACACATCTCCAATATACATCGTATAACGTTGCCCCTATAGGGAATAAATTAACTTCGTGATAAAAAATACAATGACTGAATTAAAAAATGATCGTTTCTTACGCGCCCTGTTACGCGAACCCGTTGATATGACACCGGTATGGATGATGCGTCAGGCAGGGCGTTATCTGCCCGAGTATCGCGAAACCCGCAAACAGGCCGGTGATTTTCTCACCCTGTGCAAAACGCCAGATCTAGCTTGCGAGGTTACGTTGCAACCCCTGCGCCGCTACGAACTGGATGCCGCCATTTTATTTTCTGACATCTTGACCATCCCCGATGCCATGGGACTGGGTCTGTATTTTGAAGAAGGCGAAGGTCCCAAATTCAAAAAACCCATTGCCCGTCCGGCCGATGTAGATGGACTGGCCGTGCCCGATATCGAAGAGGAATTAGGTTATGTCATGGCCGCCGTCAGTGTCATTCGCCGTGAATTAGATGGCAAGGTTCCACTGATTGGTTTTTCCGGCAGCCCCTGGACTCTGGCAACCTATATGGTTGAAGGTGGCGGTACCAAGGACTTCGCCAAGGTAAAGGGTATGATGTTCGACCGCCCCGAACTGATGCACAAGTTACTCGATAAACTGGCCGACACAGTGGTGTTATATCTTAATGCGCAAATTGCCAGTGGCGCTCAGGCTGTGATGATTTTTGATACCTGGGGCGGCATCCTCACACCACGCGACTATAAAGAATTTTCCCTGCGATATATGCAGCACATTGTCGACCAACTCACCCGTGAGGCCGATGGTCGAAAGGTACCCGTGGTACTCTTTACCAAAAATGGTCACTGCTGGATTGAAGATATGGCCGATACCGGTTGCGATGCAGTAGGTCTTGACTGGACGGTTGATATCGGTGATGTGCGTAACCGTGTTGGTGACCGTGTCGCCTTGCAAGGCAATATGGACCCCACCGCGCTATATGCTTCACCCGAACGCATCCGCAAAGAAGTGGCGACCATCCTGGAAAGTTATGGCAGCGGCCCAGGCCACGTCTTTAACCTTGGTCATGGCATTCAACCCAACGTCAACCCTGATCATGCCGGTGTCTTTGTCAATGCCGTGCACGAGCTAAGCAAACCCTATCATCGGGATTGATAACAAACATCATACAGACAAACATATAGCGGACTCACCAAATGATAGATGGGGGTGAGTTCGCCGACAATAAAAGCAATTAAACTGGTACAAATACCGTACGATTTCGCCCGCTCTCTTTGGCTTCGTATAATGCATTATCCGCTTCAGCAAGCAATGAAGTGCTATCTCCGGCACCCCCCAATGGTGCAAAAATGCTCACACCACAACTGACCGAGACCCCCAGCTTGGCCTGCCCTACAATAATGGGCGTATCCGTGACCGCACGATGAAGACGTTCAAAGATAATACTCGCCTGATCCCTATTTGCCGTCAGTACGATAAGAAACTCTTCTCCACCATAACGGCCGATATGATCGTAGGGCCGGAGGGTAACCTCCATGCGTTTTGCAACCTCCGACAAAACTACATCACCAACAAGATGACCATAAGTATCATTAACCTGTTTAAAATGATCAATATCACACAGACCAACACACAGAGTCTGAGATTCACGCTGGGCACGAGCAAACTCTTTTGCCAGGGCATCCATCACGCCGCGGCGATTCATTAATTTAGTCAAATCATCATAAGATGCCTGATAGATCAGCGCCTGCGCAGCAACACTCAGTTGGGTTTGCATATTCACCATCCGTCGGCCAACCTGAAGCCTTGCCTGCAACTCGGCATTCTCAAACGGTTTAGCAACATAGTCATTCGCCCCTGATGCCAACCCGGCCACAATATCAGCCGTCTCGCGGCGCGATGTCAGCAAGATGATAAAAGGCGGCTCATCATTGTCCTGTTGACGTATTCGCTGACACAGTTCCAAGCCATTAAGCTGCGGCATCATCCAGTCAAGCAACAACAGACGCGGAGGGTCCTCTCCTTGCAAGATCTGCCAGGCCACCTCACCATCCTCAGCCACAACCGGCTCAAAACCCCATTTTCTGGCCACGGCTGCCAACATGGTACGAGAAGTGAGATCATCATCAGCAATCAACAATTTCATAATAATGCTTCCGTCATCGCCGCCTTGAGTAGTACAAAACCTTGTTCCAACTCAAGCAAGTCTTTACGCGCTATCTCAGGATCATCTGCCTGCCGCTCCATCTGAGAAGCCAGATCACTGAGCACCATACCACCGACATTAGCCGAGGCCCCCTTAATTTTATGCACGAGAAGCGCAACTTGCTGCGCATCACTGGCCGCCGCGACTAACTTGAGTTGTTCGATCTGTTGTGCCATATCTTCCAAAAACGCCTCGGTCACAGTACGCATCAGCGTTTCATCATTCATCAAACGTGAGCTCATCGCAGCATAATCAAATACCGGAGCAGCCAATATGTGTGTTTCAATAACAGTATCCTGCACGGATGACGAGGCGTGTATCAAGACCCCATCCTTTGCATCCATTTCCGGTGTTGTGATTTGACGTGCACAACCCGGCAACCACTGCAGCAACAGTTTTTGCAGTTTCGCAGGATCAACAGGCTTGCTAACATAATCATTCATACCCACGGCTAAACACTGCTCACGATCACGCTGTGTGGTGTTGGCCGTCATGGCAATAACGGGGATATGATGATCCTTAACTTTCGATTGCGTATCCCGAATCTGTTTTGTCGCCTCAAGGCCATCCATTACCGGCATCTGGCAATCCATAAACACCAGATCATAATGTCGATTTTCAAGGGCTCGAAGAGCCTCCAGCCCGTTAACAGCTACATCAACAAGCACACCAAACTTTTCCAACACTCCCTTAGCCACATCCTGATTCGTCACATTATCATCCACCACCAATACCCGGCCAAATAATAACGATGCCTCATCGGTAGCAATCTGTTGCAACATCACATCAGCAAGCTGTTTCTGAGCCGTTCCAAGTTTGAGCAAAAGTTCTCTGGCACTATCCAGCGCCCCATTTTTAGACAACGTCTCCATTTCAAGTGCAATAACATTAAGATGTGTTGCACCAAATTGGGCACTGGCAGACTTAAGGGAATGCGCAACCCTTTCCAGGGTATCAAGATCACCGAGTTGAATAGCGGCTTCCATACGCATAACATTTTCATGCGCACATTGAGTATGGTGCTCTATAACAGAAACGAACTTGTCACCAAACAAATGCCTGAGTTCATTAAAAATATCCAAATCAAGAACATCAGAATGCTCAACTGGCATATCCATTGCCTGTCCAACTGTTGGGGGTTGCCCCTTAGCCTCACTAAGCGCAAGAGTGACTAGTTTATGTGACAACCATGTGGCCAAGACATCTTCCAGTGCCTCCTGACTCACCGGTTTAGAGATATAATCATCCATACCGACACCCAGACATTTTTCCTGATCCGTCTTCATGGCATTTGCCGTGAAAGCAACAATGGGCACCCGTACTGTGGCCCTATTGGCCTCAAGCTTGCGAATTTCCACCGTCGCTTTAAAGCCATCCATTTCCGGCATCAAACAATCCATAAAGATCAAATCAAAACTGCGAGCCTTTACCAGTGCCAACGCTTCCAGCCCATTACCCGCTGGCGTTACCGTACAACCATAACTCTCAAGCAGTTCAGTGGCCACCATGACATTAATAGAGTTGTCTTCCACCAACAAAATTTGAATATGCGAGAAAACAGGTTTTTTACGCCCAGCGGTTTTTACTTCCTGGAGCATGTGGCGCGTAACCAATGGAAGAACCCTACCGTCCAGTTTTGCATCCCAAATGAGCGACAGGATTTGTGGCACCTCCGTTGGATGAGTAGGTTTAGTTAGATGACCATCAAAGCCCAATGCCTTTAAATGCGAATTCTGATTTTTACGTACCGAGGAAGTCACAAACACCATGGCACCATTAGAGAGTAAATCACGCTGAGAGATCGCCTTGGCCAAGGTCTCACCATCCATTTCCGGCATGTGATAATCGACAATAACGAGATCAAACGGATCATGATCTGCTATAGCCTTTTCCAATGCATCAATAGCCGCCGCACCTGAGGAGACACTGGTGGGCTGCACCTGTAACGCCAACAATTGCTCCGTAAAAATGGTACGTGCAATCTCGGTATCATCCACAATCAGTGCTTTGAGTCCCTTGAGTTGCTCATAATTTCCAGGCTTGATGCCGGTAGGAGGTGTCTCTTTACTCAAATTCAATTTTATGCTGAAGCTAAAGGTAGATCCCTGACCCTTATCGCTCTCAACCAGTATATCACCCTGCATCAAGCCGCAGAGTTGTTGGCATATGGCAAGCCCCAGCCCGGTGCCACCATATTTGCGTGTGGTAGAACTGTCTTCTTGATCAAACTTGTTAAAAATATGTTCCAACCGATCTTCAGCAATACCAATGCCAGTATCCTGCACCGTGACACGAAACATGGCAGCTTCATCCGTCTCATCAAAAGATTCCACAGCGAGTAAAATATACCCTTGCTCAATAAATTTAACCGCATTACTGAGTAAATTTAACAAAATTTGACGAACACGACCGGGGTCACCAACCACAAACCGTGCCGTGCCCGGTTTATAGCGCAGTAACATTTCCACCTCTTTTTCCCGGCATTTCAATGCCATCAATTCTGCTATATCTTCAACCAGAGACTGTAAATCAAAGGGCACCTCTTCAAGCTCCATTTTTCCGGCTTCAATCTTGGAGAAATCCAGAATGTCATTAATAATCGTCAACAGGGCATCGGCTGAAGACATGGTGGCATTGGCATAACTGCGCTGTTTGGCATTCAAGCGGGTATCCAGTATCAGGCCGGTCATACCAATAACGCCATTCATAGGCGTTCTGATTTCGTGGCTCATATTGGCCAGGAAATCTGACTTTTGCCGTGTCGCCGCTTCCGCCGCCTCTTTGGCATCAAGCAATTCAAGTTCAACTTGCTTGCGCTCGGTGATGTCCAGATGGGTACCGATCATACGTTTTGGTTTGCCATCGGCTTGCCACTCTACGACCTTGCCCGTGTCTAACACCCAAACCCAGTGACCGCGTTTATGTCGCATGCGGGCCTCACAGACGTAGCTCTCGGTTTCACCTCGCCAGTGTTGTTCCAGCCGCTTTCCTGATTCAATAAGATCATCCGGGTGTGCAAGCTTCATCCAGGTCTCAATACCGATGGGCGCTAACTCGTCAAGGCTATAACCGGTGATCTCGGCCCAGCGTTCATTGAAGACGGCTTTACCACTTTGCACAAACCAGTCCCAGATCCCCACATCGGTATTTTCTATCACCAGTTCTAATTGGGCCTTGTTCTCCTCCAGGGCCAACTCAGTCAGCTTACGCTCGGTGATATCGGTGCGAATAGCGACATAGCTTTCAGGTTTTCCAACCTCACTCAGAAAAGGCACGATGGTGGTATCCACCCAATAGAAGTGACCGTCCTTGGCCTTGTTGTAGATCTCACCATGCCACACTTCACCACTGGCTATGATGCGATACATATCACGGAAAAATGACTTATCGTGATAGCCGGAATTGAGCAGGCGATGATTCTGGCCCAACAACTCTTCACGGCTATAACCGCTAATTTCAGAGAACTTATCATTGATGAAGCTAATAGTGCCCTGTACATCGGTAATGGCTACGATGGAGTGTTGATCCAGAGCAAACTTCTGTTCGGCGAGATCCGCCAGCGCCTTTTTTGTTTCTTGGTTACTTTGTTCAATGGTTTGTTCATGGTTATGGCGCGTCAACAGCATGTGATTGAACGCGTCCGCCAAGACACCAATTTCATTATTGGCGTTAACCATCACTTGCTGATCCATCTCTCCGGCGGCCACCGCCATGCTGGCTTCTGCCAACTGAATAATAGGGCGGGTAATACGCCGTGCCAGATAGATCGACAGCGCCATGACCAGCGCACCTGTCAACAAGAACATCGCCAATGTTAATTTACCCAGGCTATTGGCTGCCGCCAGAGCCTTGTCCCGCTGGATTTCACTAATCAACACCCAATTTGCCCCCGGCAGTGTCACCGCCTCATGTAAACCAATGACCCGTCGGCCTCCTGGGCCGAGGTACTCAAAAGCGGCTTCAGGGCCACGATTTTCATATTGACCATCATCACGCAACCAGCGTTTAAGCTGTTTCGTATCAATTGCTTTAATCAATACATCATCCGTTTTTGTCTTAGTGAGTGGGGTACGCAACAGGCCATCCTCGCCCACCAGATAATGGCTCAAAGAGGCGATATTAGTTTGATCCAGAATCAACTCATTGATCCGCTCAAGACGCAGCTGAATGGCAAACAAGCCAATCTTATTCCCCTCCTCATCCAACACCGGTGCCGTCAAAAAACCCGCCATCAAATTATTGGAAGGAGCATAGCGCTCCAAATCAGAGAAGCGTGTCTGCCCGGTTTTCAGGCTACTTCTGGCGCTACGGGCAAAGCGTGTATCGGCATAGGGGCCATTAAAAAGATTACTGCCAAGATCTAGCTGGCCGGCAACCGTAAAGAGAATATTGCCGTCACTATCGATCAAGAACACATCATAGATGTAATCATAACGACGAGAAAAACGAATAAGATCCTGCCGTCGAACATCCACCAACGAGACCCAGGCATAACTTTTGACAAACTCGGCCAGGCTCTTGCCACTGGTCTGTAAACTTTTGCGTAGTGCCATCAAAAACTCAACATTACGTTGGTTTTCTGCCTGACTATTGATATCCATAAGCCGGTAGTCAAACCAGTTCTGGATAAAGCTCACCTTCAGCTTGGCTCCCTGCTCCAGTTCCTGTACCGCCGCCGTGGTCAGGCTCTCAACTGCCCGGTGGTAGCCAAGCCAGGCCGTCAGCGCCAATGGCAGTAAAGCCAGCAGCAAAAACCACAGCAACAGACTACGGCCAAGAGAGTAATGGATCTTGTTGCTAACTGATTGTTGTTCACTCACGTTTACGGGCCTGTTGTCTGGCGGACATTCAGTGCTTGCTTTGGAACCTGACCACGGCCCGTGCCAAAACGCGTATCGGCAAAGGCATCAATATCCACGGCCTGTTTGAGTATGCCCCCCTCCACGGCCAGATCCATGATCTGCTTCAGGCCGGCCTTATCCACGTTCAGATACTGGTAGTTGATCACCCGTAGCTCGGGGTCGAGGCTGGCAATAATGGCCTCGCGGGTATGGGACGGGATATGTTTGCGCACTATGCTAACAATCCTCTCTAGACGTTTGCCACCTTCACGTCTGGCCTGCTCAATATCCTGCCCGGCCTGGTGGATGTAGCGCATAACTTCCTTGAGCGCATTAAATTTCTTCGCAATAGCAACATCGGTCGCCAGGGCTATACACTCCACATGACCGTGAGGCCAGGGCATCACATCCCTGGAGTACCAGGCAACATGGCCAAAACCACCGGTTTCCACCACATCGGCCCAGGGCAGTGATTGTTCAAAGGCAGCGGCCAGTGCACGATTGCTCTTGGCTTTGATAAAGGCGGGAGATTTTGATGGTGGCACCGCGATGGCCAACACCTCTGCCGGACTATTGGGACTCAAACTAAGGCCAACACCGTGATTCTTGAGGTAGCGATACAGCACCACGCTATGCGTCGCCAACAGATGGGGCAGACCAATTTCTGTCGCACGTCCAGTTTGTCTATAGGCTTCTTTCAAGGCAATGGCGACCTTGGCATCTGGCTTGCGATCGTGACGGCGGGTTGCCAACTGCACCTTTTGATTGAGCAGGTCATTGATGGCCAGCGCATTACCATCACGGTGCATCAGACCTACCCAGCGGAAATAGGGTTTTTCCCGGTACATATCCATGGCCAGCGGACTCATGACATAGGCCATATCCACCTCACCTGTTTGAAAAAAGGCCCGTAACAAATCCCAGTTTTTCATCTGTATGATCTGAAAATCGGCCTGTTTCATCTTGTCACGGTACAGCTCATAAGCCACCAGTGCCGCATAGTGATCCGCTAACGGGATATAGAGAGCCTTGATAGTTTGTCGTGATTGCATGGCAAAAACACTGGCACTAGTACTTGTCAGTAACACCAAGACCATCCCGATGCTGACCAGCCAACGATGCCTAGTTACAAATTTCACCATTAAATCCTCTAACCCCAATGAAATTATGTCTGTGGAATAACATCAGCGGACTAACACCCACCCACTATTTTCACGCCTCATCATGTTCAATTAACTCCCTTCACGTGTTAACGCTTTCACCAGCACATCACGCTCAGCATCCTTGAATGTGCCATTTGCTAATATGAGGCCAGACATCCAAATTCTGTCCTGAATAAACTTACCTAAATTAACGTTTCAAACGATTTAAACGGTTATAAATTAGTAACGGCTAAGGCTCCTTTTTCTTGAGGTACATCTTGTCCAAAAAAATTCTTAACTACATAAAAATAAAGACAAATTCATCGGACTAAAATCATCGCTCAAGCACCTGAACGATGCTCTGAAAGTGACCACCACTACCAAGATTGACTGTTTTATGATCAAAGGTGTTTATAAACTGGTACTTAGTACAAAGCTGTTATTTATTTCAACAACAAAAAAGCCTGCAAAAGCAGGCCTGGGGAAGGGTTAGGATCAAAAGGCAGACTTCATGACGACAACATTGAAAAGCGGTAAATAATGTAACGTTTTTTTACGCCCTTTAGCCCAGCCCACTCCCCGCCAGAGGAGTGAGTGGGTTAAGTGTTAGGCCTTTTGATAAACCTCGGCCCCTTTTTCTACAAATTCCACGGCCTTACTTTTCATGCCTTGCTTTAAGGCTTCGTCATCACTAATGCCTTGTTTGGCGGCAAAGTCACGTACATCCTGAGAGATCTTCATCGAACAGAAGTTCGGCCCACACATGGAGCAGAAATGAGCAACCTTATGGGCCTGTTTGGGCATGGTTTCATCGTGAAAACCTCTGGCCCGTTCAGGGTCGAGGCCGAGGTTGAATTGGTCATCCCAACGGAACTCGAAACGGGCTTTTGATAAGGCATTATCTCTGACCTGGACGCCGGGGAAACCTTTGGCAAGATCGGATGCATGAGCAGCAATCTTGTAGGTGATGATACCGTCGCGCACGTCTTGTTTGTTGGGCAGACCAAGGTGTTCTTTAGGTGTGACGTAACAAAGCATGGCGGTGCCATACCAACCGATATTGGCCGCACCAATGGCGCTGGTAATGTGGTCATAGCCTGGGGCAATGTCCGTCACCAATGGGCCGAGGGTGTAGAACGGGGCTTCAAAACAATCTTCCAATTCTTTTTCAATATTCTCTTTGACCATTTGCAGGGGAACGTGACCGGGGCCTTCGATCATAACCTGAACATCGTGATACCAGGCCTTACGGGTTAGTTCGCCAAGGGTTTCCAGTTCGCCAAACTGGGCGGCATCATTGGCATCAGCCAGACAACCCGGGCGCAGGCCATCCCCCAGGGAGAAGCCCACATCGTAGGCCTTCATGATTTCGCAGATATCATCAAAATGAGTGTAGAGGAAACTTTCTTCATGGTGCGCCAGACACCACTTGGCCATGATGGAACCGCCACGGCTAACGATGCCGGTGAGGCGGTTGGCGGTAAGCGGCACATAACGCAGCAGCACGCCGGCATGGATGGTGAAATAATCCACGCCCTGCTCAGCCTGTTCAATGAGGGTGTCGCGGAACATTTCCCAGGTAAGATCTTCGGCCTTGCCATCGACCTTTTCCAGCGCCTGATAGATGGGCACTGTGCCGATGGGCATGGGGGAATTACGCAGGATCCATTCGCGGGTTTCGTGGATATTCTTGCCGGTAGACAAGTCCATCAGGGTGTCACCGCCCCAGCGTGCTGACCAGACCATTTTTTCCACTTCGTCCTCAATCGAAGACGATATCGCCGAGTTACCGATATTTGTATTGATTTTCACGCGAAAGTTGCGGCCGATGATCATCGGTTCCAGTTCCGGGTGATTGATATTGGCCGGGATGATGGCACGGCCAGAGGCCACTTCATCACGCACAAATTCAGGCGTAACCTCATTCTGGATACTGGCACCAAAGGATTCGCCTTTGTGCTGGCGTAACAGTTTGGCGTAGCGAGGGTCGGCCCGCATTTCCTGGAGTTTCAGGTTTTCGCGAATGGCAACGTATTCCATCTCCGGGGTGATGATGCCTTTACGTGCATAGTGCATCTGACTGACATTCTGACCCGCTTTGGCTTTGAGGGGTGCCCGAATATGTTCGAAACGCAGGTGCGAAAGTGAGGCCTCACCCTGACGCGCGGCACCGTATTCACTGCTCGGGCCATTGAGTTGCTCGGTATCACCACGTTCGGCAATCCAGTCAGCACGTAACGCAGGCAAGCCCTTGAGCAGATCGATGTCCACGGTCGGGTCGGTATAGGGACCGGAGGTATCATATATATAGATTGGCGGGTTCAGTTCCTCGCCTTGCTGCGTGTGAGTAGGATCTTGCTCTACCTCACGCATGGGAACACGAATATCAGGGCGACTGCCCTCAACGTAGATTTTTTTCGATGCGGTAAAAGGACGGGTTACTTCATCCGAAAGTTGAGCCGTCTTTGTCAGGAATTCTTGTGGGATTGCACTCATGGTCATTTGCCTCGTTGTGGGTTCCAACGACCGCGCTACCATATAAAGGGGGGGGGTAAGCGTTCACTCGCCTTGCCTACGCCGGCATTATCCGGATCAGGTCATTTACTTAGGGTATGTCTCAGCCTGTTTTTCTTCAACAGGCACCCCCGGCGGTCGAGGCGTCAAGTTAATGGATAGGCCCTGTAAATGCAAGCTGACAAATATCCATTATATTTTGATGGGAAACTTTTTCAGGTCTTTCTGAGATGAGTCAATACAATACCCTTCCTACGACTTGCCTCCCCCCGCCAAACGGCTTAATCTTCGGGCACTGTAAATGGCGTGGCAGGATGAGGAAAACAATAATGACCGAGATGAATTTTGAACAAGCCCGTTTCAATATGATTGAACAACAGATTCGCCCCTGGGATGTGATCGATCAACGTGTGCTGGATCTGCTAAGTGAAGTCCCACGAGAGGATTTTGTGCCGCCACAACACCATAATCTGGCCCTGGTCGATATGTTTTTGCCCATTGGTCACGAGCAGACCATGATGAGCCCCAAACTGGAAGCCCGTATGTTACAGGCACTGGATATCCAGCCATTTGAAAACGTGCTTGAGGTCGGTACAGGCAGTGGTTATGTCACGGCCCTATTGTCGAAACTGGCCAAACAGGTTTACAGCATTGAAATCATTCCTGAATTCATCAAGAGTGCTCAGACTAAACTGGCCGAACACCGCATCACCAATGTCACTCTGGAAGAAGGCGATGCCGCTCAAGGCTGGCCATTAGATGCACCCTACGATGTCACCGTCATCACCGGCTCTTTACCCTTGCTGCCCGATGCCTTCAAACAGTCCATGAATATCGGTGGCCGCCTGTTTGCTATTATTGGAGATTCACCCAGCAGGGAAGTCATGTTAATCACCCGCATCGGTGAATTTGAATGGATCAAGGAAGTACTGTTTGAGACCGACCTGCCTCCACTGAACAATGCCACTGAACCAGATCGCTTCGAATTTTAAATACCATCAGGGTAGCCCTGTATCCTGGCCATGCGCCACTTCAGTCCACTGGATCTCAAACAGCACCTGGAAACAGTGGCAGAAATGCCACTACTGCTCGATGTACGGGAACCTTGGGAGTTCCAGTATTGTCATATCGAGCATTCCAAACTGGTTCCCATGGGCCAGATCATGGATGTGATAGAGACACTGGATCCAGCGCGAGAAACCATTTTAATCTGCCACCACGGTATTCGTAGCCGCCAGGTAGCCTACTATTTGGAACAACAGGACTTCAGTCAGATAATTAATCTTGAAGGTGGCGTTGAACAGTGGGCTCAGCAAATAGAACCAACCATGAAGAGGTATTAATAAAAATATGCAAACATCATTTTCTTTTCTCAAGTTAGCAGGCACTGCCACCCTGCTACTGATCACCGGCAGTATCGCAGCCGAAGACCTGAATACCATTTATTCACTGGCGGAAATAAACGATCCCCAATTTCGTGCCGCCAGGGCACAGTATATGGCGGATAGCGAAGGCTCCTATCAGGCCTGGGCCGCCGTCATGCCGCAAATCAGTGGCTCCATGCACAAGACGGACACCTCAAGCGAGGTGGTTAGAGATTCAGGCACAACAAATTTTGACTACGATAGCGATGGCTACACTCTAAGCCTGAGTCAAACCATCTACAACCATGCCAAATTTGCCCAGATCAGCCAGGCCAGCGCCACCAGCGCCCAGGCCGAGGCCAAATTTCGCTATGCGGAGCAGGAACTCATCCTGCGTGCAGCAGAGCGCTATTTAGATGTACTGGCGGCACAGGACAATCTGGACTTCACCCGTGCAGAAAAAGAATCCATCGCCCACCAGCTCAAACAGACCCAACAACGCTTTAATGTTGGTCTAACCGCCATTACCGATGTACATGAAGCCCAGGCCCGTTATGACCAGTCAGTCGCCCAGGATATCTCTGCCGAAAACAAGTTGGCCATCAACCGCGAAATACTACGCGAAATAACCAACAAAGATCATCCCCAGCTAAAGAGCCTACTGGAAACAACCCCGCTACTGGGACCTAACCCGGCAGATGTAACTGAATGGGTCAAATCCGCACTGATGAATAACTTTTTACTACTGGCCACAAAAGAAACAGTAGAGGCCTCTTATGCCGGTATCAGCAAGGCCAGGGCCGGCCATTACCCCAGCCTGGATATTGTGGCCAGCAAAAGCCTCAACGAGATCGGCGGTGGCTTTCAGGGTAAACGAGAACAGGAAGACACCACCATAGCACTGCAACTGAGTTTGTCGATTTTTAATGGCGGTGCCGTGATGTCTCAATCCCGGGAAGCCGCCTACCGCCATCAACAGAGCAAGGAAATTCTGGAACAGACTCGCCGCGCCACCGAGCGTCAGGCGCGCAACTCCTTTTTATCCGTATTGGCCAATATTAGCCAGGTCAAAGCGCTAAAGCAGGCCCTGGCCTCAAGTGAGACCGCTCTCAAGGCCACCACCGCCGGTTTCAAGGTTGGAACCCGTACCACCGTCGACGTGCTTAATTCGCAACGAGATCTGTTCCGCGCCAAACTTAACTATGCCCTGGCCCGCTATGAATACATCAAGGAAACCCTGCGCCTGAAACAGGCGGCGGGCACACTGTCAAAACAGGATCTCAACGCGATTAATGACTGGCTAGGTAGCTAATAAGATTTAGGGGCCAAAATGAAGATCCCTCCCCTACTATGTCAGGCCGATCAAACTGCCTTGCTGGTCATCGATATCCAGCAACGGCTGGCCAGCGCCATGCCAGACCAGGTGCTGCAATCGCTTATCAAGCACACAGGCATGTTATTAAAGGTCGCCAACCTGCTTGATATCCCGGTGATACAAACAGAACAATACCCCAAAGGATTAGGCCCTACCCTGGACGATATCCAGCAACATATCCGCCATGACCCGCTTCTGGAGAAAACCTGCTTTTCCTGTTGTGGTGCAGAAGGGTTTGAGCAAGCGCTAGAAAAAAGCGCGCGTAAACAAATTGTACTGACCGGCATGGAGTCCCATGTCTGTGTGTTGCAAACGGCCATGGAGCTTAAGACAAAAGGTTATGAGGTTTTTGTGGTCAGTGATGCCATCTGTTCTCGAGATAAACATCATCATAAAAACGCCCTGCAACGTATGCATCAAGCCGGTATTGTCATCAGTAACACGGAATCCGTGTTGTTTGAATGGTTGCGGGATGCCAAACACCCTCACTTCAAAACCATCTCACAATTTTTACGTTAATCCCGCTTAAGATCAACAGGGATACCAACTCCCTACAGATTCTTCTATCATAAGCCCATGGCCAATACCCCACCCCATTTTAATCCACGCGAATTTCTCCACCCAAAATACCTTCCAACCTGGATAGGTCTGGGCCTGTTGCGCATCATTGCAATGCTGCCTTACGGTGGGGTCCTCTTGCTGGGTAAACTCTTAGGCTGGTTTTCATTCTATCTTTTGCCCAGCCGCCGCCGCATCACTCGTACCAATATACGTTTATGTTTTCCTGAACGGAGTAAGAAAGAACAACAGCAACTGGTTAAACAAAATTTTTATGATGCCGCCATCGCCGTGCTGGAGTCGCCGCTGGCCTGGTGGGGCAGTGATAAAAAACTACAAGCCATTCACCAAGTAGAGGGACTAGAGCACCTGCAACAGGCCCAACAGGACGGCAAGGGCATTATTCTGTTGGGGGCTCATTACACGACACTGGAAATTGGGGGGCGCTTACTGGCCTATCACATCGACTGGTGCCCCACCTTCAAACGGGCCCACAATAAACTGTTCAATGCCGTAATGAAGACCTCAAGACAGCGGGTGCATGGTCGATTACTGGCCAGCTCCGACATGCGTGGCATCATTAAATATCTCAAACAAAACGGTATTGTCTGGTTTGCCCCGGATCAGGACTTCGGCCGACCCGGTAGTGTCTTCGCCCCCTTTATGAATGTCGCGACATCAACCCTGACCATGACCGCACGTCTGGCTAAAACCACGGGGGCAAAAATCCTGCCCATGTATTCTGAGCGCTTACCGGGGACAACAGGTTACCTGATACGCATTGGCCAACCCCTGAAAAATTTCCCTTCGGCAGATGAAGTAAAAGATGCCACAGCAATCAATCAGGCCATTGAAGATCAAGTGCGCCGTACACCGTCCCAATACCTGTGGGGTCACCGGCGTTTTAAAACCCGTCCCTTTGGTGAACCTCTAATTTATGCACCCCGTGCCGACAAATCTTTGCGCCTGTATAAACGGGTTATGCCTCTGTTATCTATGCCCATGATATTGCTTACCCTGTGGATGGCCTTCAAGTGGCGAGACCGCCAATATCTGATACAACGCCTTGGGCTCGGATGTCCAAAACAAGCAACCGGCGGCGTTTGGCTGCATGCGGCATCCGTGGGGGAAGTTAATGCCATCATGCCTCTCATTGAACGCATCCATTGCCAATTTCCGACTTTGCCCATAACACTGACCACAGCCACGCCAAGTGGTGGTCAAACAGCACGTCATAAATTACCAACGGCTTGTGTACAACATTTTTTACCCCTTGACTGGGGCTGGGCAACACAAAAACTGATACGCCACTTGCGACCATCCTGCCTGCTGGTCATGGAAACAGAGATTTGGCCCAATCTTTACTGGAATTTTTATCGCCATAATATTCCACTCATTATCATCAATGGCCGACTCTCTGAGCGCACCCTGAATAATCGTTTTTATTGGCTAAGCCGACTCTATTTATTTATCGGCCAACTTATTCGCTTTGTACTGGCCAGGAGTGAAATCGATGCCAAACGCTTTGCCCGTTTAGGTGCCCATCCAGAATTGATTAAGGTCATGGGTAATATCAAATTTGCAGCAAACAAAACAGGCAAGGCAAGTGCCATTGAGCTTGCGCGCCCCTATATTCTGGCGGCCTCGACACGCGACGATGAAGAGTGGCGCATCGTCGAAGCCTGGCAGGCATCAGAGGCCCGTCAGACATTACTCGTCATCGTCCCCAGACATCCAGCTCGCCTTAAAAACATCCTTCAACAACTCAGATCTAAAATCGACACCATCGCCATACGCAGCAAAAATGAGTCCGTCACCGAAAAAACCCAGGTCTATATCGCAGACACCTTTGGTGAACTAAACCGATTTATAGCCGGTGCCGAGTTTGTCATCATGGGGGGATCATTTGTACCATTGGGAGGGCAAAATATTCTAGAATGTGCAAGGCAATCCCGTGCGGTCATTTTTGGGCCATACATGGACAACTTCAGTGATGAGGCGAATCTATTTCTTGAATATGGAGCAGGACTACAGGTCAAAGACACGACGGAATTAAGCGAAAAAATTAATCTATTGGCCAGTGATAAAAATAAATGTCAGCAGTTGAGCAACAATGGAAACCATTTATTGGGACAATACAGCCACATCATTGACCACTATATGCAGGAGCTGGCCACCTTATGCCCCTGTTTCAAGAACTCATCACAGCCTGATAACTAGCCAATAACTCCTGCCAGTTATTCTCGGCAAAATAAAATTCTTTGTAATGGCGCGTCAGCTTGGTCAAAGAATGATGCAAACGATTCAGGTTTGATTTCTGCCATGGCCCGGCCGGACGTTGTTCGCCCCGATCAAAATCAATAAGAAAGACCGTTCCTTCATTATTAAGCATAATATTGTGTGCATTCAAATCAGCATGAAAAATACCCGCCTGATGAAATTGCGCCAGGGTTGAACCCATCTCCTTCCAACAACGATCATCATAAGAACCACCCGACAGGCGTTGCGTCAAACTCAGGGCATTGGGTATGCGTTGAGTAATAATGTCCGCCCCATACACAAAACCATGTTTGAAGACACGCGCAGCCACTGGTAAAGGCACAGGTAAGCCACTGTCATGCATACTTGCCAACAACCGCCACTCTCGCCAGGCTCGAGTACGCTCAAGGCCAAGCCACAAATAACGTTCTTCAATATAGCGGGCAATCAGACCACCGCGCCGATAATGCCGCAAAACCCATTCTTGCCCATCCGCCTCAACAAACCAACTCGCCCCACGGCCTTGTGCCGTCTGGGTTACCTGATGCATAGCAAGCCAATAATCAGGCGTAAATTGCTCTATCCTTATATCTTGAGAAACAGCCGGGTTATACAACACAAAATGACTGTCCGCATGATATGTTTTAGCTTCGATCAATGTCTATTCCTCAATTTTCTTTTAATCAATTTTTTGCGCTATCACAAAAAAGGCCACGCCTGCCGACAATTTTTCCTTTACATTCTGCCTCAGAAATTTGATAAAAATATTTTGGTAGGGCTTGGGCTTTGAAGCATTACTTTTATAAACAAGCTTAAATCCACTCATTTGCAGAAGCTTGCTAAGGGAGGCAGGATTGTAATAAAAGATATGATGCTCACTATCATAATAGCGGCCAATCTTGTTTTTCTTCAGCCCCAATTTTTCCAGTAAAAATTTTATCCTTGAGCCCCAGGCTGAAATATTCGGCACGCCAATATACAAATAACCTTCTTCATTCATAATTGAATGAAAGCTTTTCAGTCTGGCTAGAGGGTCTTTGAGATGTTCCATAACGTGATGGGCATAAATTAAATCGAATTTCTTATCTCCCCAATCCAACTTATCAAAATCACCACAACGTACATCCATATTCATTTTTTTTGCCAGCTCTTCCGTAGTGGCACAATCCACATCATAACCACTCACTTGCCATCCCAGGTCTCGGGCATGTAAGGCATAAGTGCCATTACCTAAACCAAAATCCAGCATTTCGCCCTGATCAGGCATGAAACGATGGATGGCCTTAAAATTTTGCTGACACACCTCATGCTGTTCATCGAGGGTCTTCTGTGTGTATTCGGGCGTGATATAACCTGCGTAATAGTCTGTCAAATAGGCATCAGAATAGACCGGATTCATGAACTGCACACCACACTGGTCACACTTGTCGATATCATTTTCTCGATAATCTGCATGATAATGGTGAATACTCACCGAACGACAGACAGGGCAAATCTCGTACTTCTTATCAAACTTTCCCGGCATTATAATAAAACCCTCTGAACAACTCGCAAAATATAACCAAACCTCGTATAGAAAACCAGTCAACACACAGCTAATCTGGCAAGCTTTAATCAGTAAGAAAATATAGTAGAATATTGAGATAACGTCACTACTGCCAGCACAGCATAAATTATGCTTATCTCATGAATGAAACCATAAAAAACCCAGCCAACATGATAAATTCCGGCACACTTAAAAATATTTGCCTGCTAAGACTCTCCGCCGTGGGTGATATTTGTCATACCTTGCCCATTGTCCGTACCTTACAAGCACACTTACCTGAGGTTCAAATTACCTGGATTATTGGCAAAACAGAGTATGGCCTAGTATATGACATTCCCGGTATCGAATTTATTGTTTTTGATAAATCCAAAGGTCTGGCAGCCTATCTAAATGTTAAACGATGCACCAAGGGGCAGCACTTTGATATTTTACTCCACATGCAGATGTCGCTGCGCGCCAGTGCCCTTAGCCTGTTGATCCCGGCCGCCATCAAACTCGGTTTTGACAAACAACGGGCCAAGGACATGCAATGGCTGTTCACCCATCAGAAAATTGCCTATCAGGCCAAGCAACATGTGATTGACAGCTTGTTTGGTTTTAGTGAAGCCCTGGGGATAGAACAACACCTGTACCAATGGAATATACCCATACCGGATGAGGCAAGAGTCTTTGCACAACAAACTACTCACCACAAACCCATCCTTGTCATCAGCCCCTGCTCCAGCATGGCCTATCGTAACTGGTCCGTGGCCGGTTATGCTGCCGTGGCAGACTATGCCATTAAAAAATACAATATGCAGATCATGCTCACCGGTGGGCCGAGTGAGATAGAAAAACAGTATGGTCATGATATTACTCAAGCCATGAAATACCCCGCAACAAACCTGATCGGGCAAACCAGTTTAAAGCAGCTATTGGCTATCCTGGATCAGGCCCAGGTGGTTATTGCCCCCGATGCCGGGCCGGCCCACATGGCCACGGCCGTTAATACACCGGTCATCGGCCTATATGCCACCACCAATCCGGATCGTGCCCGTCCCTATCTGAGTGCCGACTATACCGTCAATCATTATCCCGCAGCGGTGCAGGACAAATATGGCAAGACGGTAACTGAAATGCCCTGGGGTACACGGGTACGAGATGAAGGCACCATGGATCGCATCACCATTGGAGATGTAACCACTATGCTCGATAAAATAATGGCCGCCCGTTAAGGCAAAAATGTTTTACACGCCTCAAACACTTTCTCCGCAGAAATCGCTGCCAGACCTAATTCCGGCTGAGCCATCTCTTCAGCACAAAGCACCTTGAACTGGCTATCCGGTACATACGGCCCACAATCACGTGGATCATGCCCCGCAAACAAAGCAAGTAGGTTGGTACCCACCGCTGCGGCAATATGCATTGGCCCCGTATCTGGTGAGATCAACAGGTTCATTCTCTGCAACAAAGCCTTGTAACGTTCAAAATTGAGCGGTGGAATAAACATAATCACCCGCCCGTTACTCAAACAGACAATCCTTTCTCCTAATTGTCGGTCTTCCGGCATCAGATCCATAATTATAAATATTCTTTTAGATTTCGCTTCAGCATAGTCAGCAAACATGCTGGCCAATTCTGCAAAGTGATCTGCTGGCCACCCCTTCTCACTTCGAGTATTCCGATAGCCAAATGATAACTTGCGTAGGGCACTAAAGCTTGGATGCAGGCCAATGACAAAATCATCATTGTTAATATCATGTTGCTGGAGTTGCTCACGAGCTAACTGCATACCTTGTTTTGTAACAGGCAGGGTTAACCAACGATCATTTAATTCATCACCCTGACAGACCATTTTAAGGCAGCGACGAGCATAATTTGTGGTTGAGTTTTCCTCAGTGATCCGATTAATTGATATAGTCTGTTGTTCAACTAATTCTAAAAAACTGCTTTTGAGTTCGAAACAGAAAACCTTATCGTAAACCGCTTTATTGATTTCCTTTTTTACCCTGCCTCGTTCCAGCAACCCCTTTATACCCTTGCGCTGGTAAATAATCAGTTGCGTCAACCGTTCATGAAATCCATTCAGCACACGCTTGCCGTCAGGACTGGTCAGGACATGCAACTCAGCCTCTGGCCATTTATCCAGTATGGCCTTCAGCGCAGCCGTTACCATAACAATGTCCCCAGCACGCCCTACACGGATAGCCAGAATTTTCATATCACCTCCTTAGCATTTAACATTGCATTGCCGCACTTAATCAAGCAAGGCCTGCATTGCCTGGCTGACCATATCTACCGAAGGGGGCATTCCATCGTGGCTCAATACAATATTGTGTGGCCCATAACGCGGCAAGTAACGAAATGGCAAGCAGATAAACTGTTCTGAAACGAAGAAAATGCCGACACTGGCGACACCGGCCGCAATGGATAAATGTCGAATACCCGTGTCATTAGACACCACCAGGCAGGCACCTTTAATCAGGGCAATGGTTTTATCCAGAGAATCAATATTCACCAGACCCTCAACATTTTTCTGCATATGATTGTAGGCCAATATCTCATCAATAGACTCCCACTCTTCCTTGCCTTTCAGCACAAAATGATCGAAGCCCTCATACTTACTGGCATTTTTTTGGATCAACTCGGCAAATCGATCCACTGGCCAGCACTTTATCAGGGTTGAGGTACTGGTGAAATAAACAATATAAGGCCGTTCAGCTTTTTTTATTTCACCCGGCAAATCAAACAGTGGTGGATAAGTCGTAGCAAAACCAAACAGGTTTAACATCTCCAGTAAACAATCGGTTTCAAAATTTAAATCAGAACGAAACACCGTCACATCATAAAAAAGCTTACGTTGCAAACGATGATAAGGAAAACCCACCCGAATAGCCGAACGGTGCAACCAACAGATCCAAAAAGAGCGATGAGTGGCGGCTAAATCAAAAATGATATCCTGCTCACCCAGTTCTTTGGCCTTTTTTATTTGCTCTCGAACGGAAACATCCTTGCGATCCTTGCCATAGGCAATATGCACACTATCCACTAAGTCTTCCGGTGTACCACGCGTATAGTTACTAACAATACTGAGCGTAATGTGGGCATTTGGAAAACAACGCCGCACTCTTCCTTCAGGAAAGGGCGCGTTAAGATCATGTCACCGAGTGCAGCATGACGTATGACGGCAACCTTACGCACTGCCTCAGGTTTAAGTGATTCGGCTCGCTGAATAGCCTTTGGTGAGGCCCATGCACCATTTCCAAACCAAAGTTTCATAAATTACCTGTATTATTTTTTTAATACCGCAACAAAATTCCCATCGGCTTCTTCAAAGGCATCATGTATGGTCACTTCACTAAAACCAGCCTGTTTGGCAAAATCAATAAAATTTTTCCCTCCAAACAAATGCAAATGCTCCAGAGGTTTTAAAGCTCCCCAGTTACAAACTAATGTTTTTGCCTGATCACAATCAACATCCGGGGTCTGGATCACAAAGACACCATCCTCTTTGAGAACGCGATGAACTTCCTTTAAATCTGCCAGGGGATCCTCAAAGTGCTCAACCACATCAATGGCCGTAATCAAGTCAAAAAAACCGGCATTAAAACGCTGTGCCACATCACAAAATTTATCACTGTAAACCTGCTCACGGTATTTTGGATAGGTGTTACAAAAAGGTCTAACCAGAACCGTAACCAGCTCAACACCATAGACATCAAAATTTTCCTCAATACCGGCTGCCAGTAAAAAACCCTTGTTACAACCAATATCAAGATATGTTTTTGTCTGCCCTGTATGAATGTATTGCTTGGCAAACGTAAAAATACCACGAGCCCGTTGCATAAAATGAGCATAGCCTTTAATGCTGCGCATTTTTCGAAAAGGTGCAAATAATCTACGTCGCAGAGATTTAAGCCCCCCCCCTGTATAGGCTTTATACATGTCGTCATTATTTGCAAAATTATCAACATAGATCAGACCACAGGAATGACAGCAAACATATTCCAGTTTATCAAAACTGCAATAGTGAGAAACCGGCTTTTGCTCGTGACAGATAATACAAGGGCGGGTAGCTTGATATTGGCTCATGATGGGTATCGTCAATGTTATTTAATGTAAGGTATGAACCGTCAGGCTCGTAAAAATCTGCATAAGTTTTGTATAGTGTTGCTGCTCCGAGAATACTTCATCAGCAAATTGTTGGCCAGCCCTGGCCAGAGATTTACAAAAGTCAGGGGCACTGACCAACTGCTTCAGGCAGGCCGCCAGGCTAACCGGATCACCTGGTTCAAAGAGCAAACCTGTTTTACCATGCTCAATAATTTCCGGCACACCTCCAGCATTCGAACCTATTACCGGGATCCCGCATTTCATACCTTCTATCAAAACCAGGCCAAAGGTCTCAGCATATGTGGTCAGGACAATGGCATCGAAGCAATTAAATATATAGACCGGTTTATCAACAAAACCAAGATAGTGAAATTGATCACGCAGGCCCCAGGCCTTAATCTTTTTCTGTAAATTAGCGAAGTAGGCCTGATCCATAATATGTCCCATCAGGGCAATCTCAACCTGCAATCCCTGTTGTTGTAACAGATTCACCGCCTCAAGCAAAAGATGCTGGCCCTTGCCATACTCAATTCGGCCAGGCAATAGTATCCTGAATTTATCTTTCCCAAGGCCATGAGTTAATAAAAAAATATCGCAAGATATCGAATCAGCCTGTTCCAGCTCAGCCACCCCATGGTATAGCAGGTGTATTTTATCTTTCACTAGAGGTAAAAACCGCTCCGCCTCAGCATACAAACGTTTGGTAATCACCAGATAGGCATCAATATTCCGATAAATAAAACGGTGATAAAAATTCCGTTTATGCCTAGTCAGAGCCATGTGACGAATAAACGCCAGTTTGGGTTTGCTGCAAGACAGACACTTGGCCAACACGGCCAAAGGTAGATCTTTAGTCCAGTGAACATGCAAGAGCTCAGATTGCTGCTGATCGAGAAGACGTGCAAGCCGTCTAGCGGCAATGAAAGGGAATAACCTGAAACGAGGCCGCAAACTGGCTGTTTTAAGCTTACTATTACTCAGGCGCTCGGCAATCAAACTTCTGGATTGTATTACGAACAGACAATCATGCCCCTGCTGCTGTAACCATTCGCTGACATTGAGAGCATAGAGTTCCAGACCACCCCAGCCTGATGAGGTACACAGTTCTACTATTTTCATATAAAAGTCGGGCTGAATCCTGCTCTGACTATAGTATTTAAACCTCCATTTTTTACACAGAGGCAAAATGATTTATACTGCATTTTTATTACCTTATATTGTACCTCATAAATGGCTTCAAGCTACCCGAAAAAAATTCTCATTATCCGCAATGACAAACTGGGAGATTTTATGCTCAGTTTCCCGGCCCTGGGCTTGTTAAAGGCCAGCCTACCCGAGGCCCGCGTCTATGCCCTGATACCGGAATATACCCGTGACATGGCGGAGGCATGTAACTGGATCGATGAAGTCGTGATCGATCAATGGCAAAACAAGGGAGCATTGGCCAACCTGCAATTGCTAAAACTGTTCAGGCAACACCAATTTGATGCAGTTATCACACTCTACTCAACCACACGAATAGGTTTTTGCGCCTTTACAGCAGGGATACCTTATCGGATTGCCCCAGCCACCAAACTGGCACAGCTGTTTTACAACCATAGGCTGACACAACGACGCTCACGTTCAGAAAAACCGGAGCATGAATACAATAGTGATCTGGTGCGCCACTTCTGTCAGGATCACAAGATCTCACTCTCCACTGTCCCTCACCCACCTTTATTGCAATTTGAACCTGCATCGATTCATAAGTTACGCTCAAAGTTTTGTAAACAGCACCAAATTTCGCCCGAGCAACAACTCATTTTTGTTCATGCCGGCAGCGGCGGTTCAGCACGTAATCTGTCAACGGAGCAATTTGCGGAACTAGCCAAACAGCTCACATCACAACAAGGACACATCATCATTATCAGTGCCGGTCCTGGTGAATATGACACGGCCCATCGCCTGAGTGGATGGTTAACGGACACCCCACACCGAGTCTATGAATCACGCGAAGGTTTAAAAAAATTCGCCGAACATATCCAGTTTGCCGATCTCTTTATCGGCGGTTCAACCGGCCCCATCCATGTCGCCGGTGCGCTTAACAGGCCAACTGCCGCCTTTTATCCGCGCAGGCGCTCGGCCACATCATTGCGCTGGCAGACCCTCAATAGTCCGGAACGACGTCTGGCTTTTTCACCACCTGACGATGCCGAGGAAGAAGACATGGGCAAGATTGACATCGCCAGTGTCGCCAAAATAATTAGTCAACACTACCTTGGCTAATTATTGACCCGTTTGCTGTTTCACCCACAAGTCGGCATATTTCACAAAGGTTGAATGGCCAGACAAAATAGCCAGTAACAAACCTTGTCGGCCATCCAGAAAACCCAAGCGGAAAATATACATACGTAAAAAACAGGCCACGGCATGCCAGAAGCCCTGAAACAGGGAACTGCGTTTACCCTTTGCCTGACGTTGCTCCGCCCAGGCAGCGGCATAAGATGCCGACTTCACCAGATAATGTTGCAGATCCCGATAGGTATAATGCAGCAAATCACCTTTTAATTTAATCACCTGCATGTCGTGACCAAAATGCAATTTCTCATGCACTTTTTCATCACCATAGTTCGCCTTACTACGTGGATAAAGCCGATTAACATAATCAGGATACCAGCCACTATGGCGAATAAAGCGACCAAAAATCCAGGACAGACGCGGCAAAGCATAAATCTTCGACACATCATTCTGTTTAATAACGCTCTGAATAGAAGCCCTTAATTCAGGCGTAACATGCTCGTCGGCATCGATCATCACAAGCCAGTCACCAGAGGCATAAGACTGTGCACGTTGACGTTGAAGACCATAGCCTTGCCAGTCCGGTTCGGAAAATACCTTTTGAGTAAATTTTTTGGCTATATCGATAGTACGGTCAGAACTACCCGCATCGACCACAATGATTTCATCTACCCAAGATAAAATATCCAGACATTCAGAAAGAGAATCTTGTTCGTTCTTGACAATAAGAACGGCAGAAAGTGTCGGCACTCGTTATTCCGAAGAGCGTTGTTGTTTTTGTTGAATATGCCAAGAAAATAATACTGCCAAAAACACGATATAAATGGCAGTGTAATTACCTTTAATCAGTGTAGCGGCATCCGTTAATGACAAAACCATATAACCTGTGATTAAAACTATACCACAGAATCCGGAAGGTGCGTGTTGCCGATAATCACGGATTAATATCAACAAGGGATAAGCAGTAATAAATAACAAAGAGATCAACCCGATCAAGCCTTTAGAAATAATGGCTTCACTGTACACATTATGCGGGTGCCCATGCATTCCAATATCAGGGTGCGCCAGACCATTGTTTATATATTGCTTGACTTCTTCTGAATAATTGCCACGACTGACACCAAACAAGGGGTTATCTTTAAAAAAGATAGGCGTGACTCGCCACATTTCCAGCCTTGTCCCCACACTACTCAGGTGGCCCTTAAATTTGGCCTGTTCGGCATACGATACATAATCGGTAAATTCCGTATATCCCTTATTAAGTCTATCGTTCACGGTCGGCACAAAAAGATACGACAGATAGGCTAAAAGAAAAATAGCCACGATCAAGCCCAACCTTTTTGGCCCCTTATACTGATGAAAAATAAAAAGCAGACCCAGGATAACGGCTGCAAAATAAGCATTTCTGGCCCCGGTTTGAGACACCACAAAAAAGGCCAATCCAACCACCAGCAATAAAAAAAGTTTTAACCATATACTACTAACTTTGGCGTACAAAAATGAAACGGAAAGTGCCGCCAATAGCAGTATTATGGGGCCGGTAAACAACGGGCTATAAACACCTTTATATGTGCCCATATTTTTAAAAAAAATAGCTTGCGCACCATCATAAGCAGTAAATACCACTCCCAGGACAGCCCCCAAAATCAGCCACTTGGTGCTGTCCGGCATCTGCCGCACAACAAGATAGATGGGGATAAACAAAAGGAACCGTATTTCAACGCCAGTATAACGCGTCTGTAAAGGCCCCCAACCATTGACCACCGACGTCAGAATAAAGACACCAAAATAAGCAGCAAAGGCCCATAACAGGATTTTTTCTTCTTTGAGCAATTCCGTTCGCTGTTTTCGTTGCAAATAAAGCAAAACCAGAGACGATAGGGATAAAACAACAAAAATATTACTCACCCAATGCCGAACCGTTACCGCAAATATGGGAAACAGAAACAGCAGAACATAAACATATTTTTCGCGGCTTATTTTTTCAAACTGAAGCAAAACTTGTCTCCACAATTTGTTTTCTACGGGTGGGTAATACATTGCAACACCTCATCCACTAAAATCCCTTCCAAACATTGCGTGTGCCCCAGTGGACAAGTACGCTCAAAGCAGGGGCTACATTCTAACGCATGATAGAGTAGTTTTGCATTCTTTGACAAAGGAGGCGTATAGGCGGGTGTCGAGGAACCATAAAGGGCGATAACATTTCGGCCAGTCGCACAGGCTACGTGCATGAGGCCTGAATCATTGGTCACAACCCATTCCGACATAGCAACTAGATCCACCGCATCAACCAGGCGGGTTTTACCACACAAATTTTTTATTCCATTCTCTCGTTGCATCATCACTTTTTCACCTAATGCAGCTTCTTTTGCCGAACCAACAATACAAACCTGAAAACCTTTATCCACCAATACAGTGGCTAGATCAGCAAATTTCTTAATCGGCCATTGTTTGGCGGGGCCATATTCTGCTCCCGGTATAAAACAAATAATCGGTTTGTCAGGTGATAACTTGAACTTTTGAACAAGTTCCTGCTGATTTTTTTTATCGACATCAAGTTTTGGATACGCTATGTGTGGTGCACTAACAACATCGTATCTTAAACCCAACGCAACATAACGCTGTACCGTTTGAATCAAGATAGATTTATCCAACGGACGAATATCATTGATGACACCATAGCGCATTTCACCACGATACCCCGTACGTTTTGGGATAGAAGCAAAAAAAGGAATAAGTGCAGACTTGTACGAACGCGATAAAACAATAGCCTGGGTATAATGTCTGCTGCGCAAACTCAGACCCATTTTCAAACGCGTGAAAAGGCCAAACTGACCATGGCCCACAGGCACTTCAATCGCCTGGTTAATTTCCGGCATACGCGCCAGCATAGGCAGAGACCAGGAGGGCGCCAGCACATCGATATCCACATCAGGGCGAGTAGACTTCAGACTGATGAACAGGCTCTGAGCCATGACCATGTCACCCACCCAGGCCGGACCAACAACCAAAATACGTTCCTTTTCAGGAATAGGAAATTCTCCCTTTTATGATATAAATTTAGATTACAGGTTAAGCCAGGCCATATATTCCGTCACACCCTCTTCAACCGTTTTAAAAGGGGCATTATAACCCACTGCACGCAGTGCATTAATATCGGCCTCAGTGAAACTCTGGTAACAGCCCTTCAAGTGATCAGGGAAAGGAATGTATTCAATATGTCCCTTTTCATGATAAGCAATCACCGCTTCGGCCACATCGTTGAAGGTCTGACTATGCCCCGTCCCCAAATTAAAAATACCGGACTGATCCGGGTTGTCCAGGAACCAAAGGTTAACCGCCACGGCATCTCCCACATAGACAAAATCACGGCGTTGCTCACCATTGCCGTAGCCATCACAGCCCTCAAACAATTTCACCTTAGCAACATCATGAATCTGAGTGTTCACATGAAAAGCAACGCTGGACATACTGCCTTTATGCTGCTCGCGCGGGCCATAGACATTAAAATAGCGAAAACCCACCACCTGACTTTTAAACTCTGACTGATGACGCCGAACGTATTGGTCAAATTGAAACTTAGAGTACGCGTACATATTTAATGGTTTTTCAAACTCACGGCTTTCCTTAAATACTGAGCCACTGCCATAAACTGAGGCCGAAGAGGCATACAAGAAGGAAATATTACCCTCCTGGCAATAGTGCAGCAGTGACTTGGTGTAATCATAGTTATTTTGCATCATGAACTTGCCATCCCACTCAGTGGTGGCAGAACAGGCCCCTTCATGAAATATGGCGTCGACCTTTTTGGCAAAGGTCTGTCCCTGTTTGACCCGTTCTATGAACTCATCCTTGTCCATGTAATCGGCAATTTCACAGTCGGCGATATTTCTAAATTTGACACCATTTTTCAAATTGTCGACCACCAGAATATCCGTCTCACCCCGGTCATTCAGAGCCTTGACGATATTGCTTCCAATAAAACCGGCACCACCTGTGACAATAATCATTTATCTTATTACCTTTCGAAATTAAAAATTTAATAAACCAAAATCATGACATGAACTGGTTTTTTCTCTAAGAAAAAAATCAACGACAAAATAGTCAGAGACAAATTTGGACATGCTCCCTCATCCCCCGTGAAGCAATTGTCACGGAGGGATAAATAAAAAAACATTTAGACAGGAATGTTCTTATTGCATAAAACCGACAGAAGGACAGAAATGATTTACATATAGCAAACAAGCATTTTAAACCAATATTTAACTCTGCATTAAGAGAAAAAACAGCCATAAAAAATGCTCAAGTCGCCTGAATAGCCCGAATAATATCCGTGGTCGAGTGGCCATCTACATAATCCAGTACCTTGACTTCCCCGCCTCGCGCCATCACACACTGACCTCCCGCAATATCCTCTATACGGTAATCTCCTCCCTTGACCAGAATATCCGGGCCAAGCTCACAAATCAGCTGTTCAGGCGTATCTTCCGCAAAGGGCACCACCCAATCAACACATTCCAGCGCAGCCAGTACGGCCATACGTTGATTAACATTATTAATCGGGCGAGAGGAGCCTTTCAAACGCTTTACAGAAGCGTCATCATTGACCGCAAGAATCAAACGCTCACCGAGTTTTTTTGCCTGTTGCAAATAGGTTACGTGACCCGGATGAAGAATATCAAAACAGCCATTCGTCATGACCACCTTCTCGCCATGGGCCTGGGCCTCTTTGATCAATTGCGCCAATTGTTCTTTTGTAACACAACCGCGTTCCACATATTGTTCCGCGCGAATGGCCGCCTTTAATTCACTCACCGTTGTGGTGGCGGTGCCCAGTTTACTCACAACTACACCGGCCGCCAGATTAGCCAGGGCCGTTGCATCCTCCAGCGAGTCCCCTGCCGCCAGTGCCGCCGCCAACATGGAAATCACCGTGTCCCCCGCACCGGTAACATCGAAGACTTCTCTGGCCCGCGTCGGTAAATGGAAGGGAGGTTTGTCGGCCTGTAACAGGGTCATACCCTTTTCACTACGTGTCACCAGCAGTGCCGTCAACTCCTTGTCCTGAATCAGAGCCTCGCCTTTGCTGACCAGCTCATCATCCGTTCGAGCCGGCCCCACGACGGCCTCAAATTCTGACAGGTTAGGGGTAATCACCGTCACCCCCCGGTAAATCTCAAAATCTTGGCCTTTGGGATCCACCAAAATCGGGATACCGGTGGCACGGGCCGGTTGAATAAACTGCTGGATATCGCTCAGAGTGCCCTTACCATAATCAGACAAAATAACGGCTTTGGTATCACTCAATTGAGCCTTGAAACAACCCAGCAGACCGGTTTGATCTTGGGCACTAAAACCATCTTCAAAATCAAGTCGGATCAATTGTTGATGACGGCTCAACACACGCAACTTCGTCACAGTCGGTTTATCCGCCAGGTGCTGAAAATGACACACGACACCCGCCTTCCGCATAATAGATTCCAGGCTTTGACAGGCTTCATCACTCCCGGCCAGTCCAAGCAAGGTGGCGTGAGCCCCCAGAGAAGAAATATTCAGCGCGACGTTACCCGCTCCACCGGGACGTTCCTCTGAAAGACCGACCAAAACCACCGGTACCGGGGCTTCGGGTGAAATTCGTGAGGTATCCCCATGCCAATAGCGATCCAGCATCAAATCGCCCAGCACCAGAATTTTAGCGGTATTGAAGTCAGGTAATTCTGTTTTCATGTGATTTTAATAAGATTTGTGTCACGGTTAATGGCAAAATACGGCCAGTAACGAGACGAAACGCATCTTGTTATCAAGGCTTGTTATTTTAGTCATTCCTTAACATAAAATGTGCACCACAATAGGGACACTTCGCCTCCCCCTTGTCTTCAATCGGCAAATAAACCCGGGGATGAGAGTTCCACAAACTCATATCATCCATGGGGCAATGCAAGGGCAAATCCTTTCTAGCGACGACATAGCGTTTCGCCGCATTCGGTTCTCTGAGTTTTTTTACCTTGAAATCTGCAGTCTTCACAACATTTCCCTTATTTTTATGGTCAGATCTTTGTCAAAACGTTCAACAAAAATCCCAATTATTTCACCAGCGTCAACCAATCATCATAGCCGCTTAAGCGGCCATGTACCAAGTCAAAATAGCGAGACTGCAATTTTTCCGTGATAACGCCCCGCTGGCCCGTACCGATTTTACGCCCATCTAGTTCACGAATAGGGGTCACCTCAGCAGCAGAACCGGTAAAAAAGGCCTCATCAGCAACATACACCTCATCGCGGGTAATACGCTTTTCTTTCACTTCAATACCCATCTCATTGGCCAATTTCATGATAGTTTTACGGGTAATACCATCCAGGGCCGAGGTCAGTTCTGGCGTATAAATCACCCCATCAATGATCATAAAAAAGTTTTCACCACTGCCTTCGGCAACAAAGCCATCGACATCCAGCAACAAGGCTTCATCATAACCATCGCGCATGGCCTCCTGCAGGGCCAACATGGAATTGATGTAGTGTCCATTGGCTTTGGCCTTACACATAGTAATATTTACGTGGTGACGGGTAAATGATGACGTTCGAATACGAATACCTTTGTCCAGCGCATCCGCACCAAGATAGGCACCCCATTCCCAGGCGGCCACGATAGTGTGAACCTTAAGGTTATCCGCCCGCAGGCCCATCCCTTCCGCACCATAAAAACACATGGGACGTATATAGGCGGATTGCAGATTATTTTCTCGCACCGCCAGGCGCTGCGCTTCATTCAGCACCGATTTATCATACGGAATCTGCATCCCCATAATATGGGCCGAACGAAACAAACGATCGGTATGGGCCTCAAGGCGAAAAATAGCCGCACCCTTATCCGTTTTATAGGCTCGCACGCCCTCAAACACCCCCATGCCATAATGCAGGGTATGGGTTAATACATGTACCTTGGCTTCACGCCAGGGAACCAACTCACCATCAAACCAGATCACACCATCCCGATCCGACATCAACATCTTGCACTTCCTCTCATAATTTACTATTTTTCAAACTGCCAAACGACTTACACATAAAAAGAACCTCTGATTAAGTCATTGAGCCAATGATGGCACGGTAGCTTTTAATCAGAGGTTCCTGCCAGCATCCACTCTTGCCAGACCGTTGTAACCGCAATACGCAGCTCAGCATATTCCTCTGCCGAAACCATGCCCGCTTGTTCGTCCAGGGTCAAACGATGCAAACGACCGCGATATGTTTTGTAAGCCTCGACCAGAATATCAACCTGTTCCGCCTGCATCACACCTATCGCCGCCATCACCATCAAGAGGCGTATATTATCAGTCCAGGCTTGTAACTCAGGATAATCACAGGCAAAAGCCAGAACGCCATATTGCACCATAAATTCAATATCAACGATACCACCCTGGCCCTGTTTTAGGTCAAACTGGCCGGTTTTACCCTTGTCCAGATCCTTACGCATCCTATCACGCATCTCCAGCACTTCATTTTTGAGTACAGATCTATCGCGTTTGCTACCTAATGCCTCACCTCTCACGATCAAAAACTGCTCACCAATCGCGGCATCACCTGCCACAAAACGGGCCCTGACCAACGCCTGATGTTCCCACGTCCAGGCTTTATCCTGCTGGTATTGCACAAAAGACTTAAGACTGCTGACCAACATTCCGGATGCGCCATCAGGCCGCAAGCGCATATCCACTTCATAAAGAACACCTGCGCGAGTCATGGCAGAAAGCAAATGAATCAGGCGCTGACCAAGACGGGCAAAAAAGACAGATGCGGTAATAGATTGCTTGCCATCAGTCATTTGATCGGCCTTATCCGCACCGTGAATAAAGACCAAATCCAGATCTGAACCATAACCCAGCTCCAGACCTCCCAGTTTTCCGTAGCCGATAATAGCAAAACCTTTATCACAAACCTGCCCATCTGCCATGCACACCGGCCGACCGTGTCGCCTAATCATGTGCTGCCAGGCAAGCTCCAGTGTTTCATCCAGGCAGACCTCAGCGATCCAACTTAAGTGATCGCTCACTTTCATCAAAGGTAAGGCACCCATAATATCAGCCGCCGCTACCCGCAAGACATTCAGATGATGAAAATGCCGCAAAGTATCCATCAACTGTTCTGCATCTTCTGCATCGACATTGGCCAAACGACCACGAATCTCGCTCGCCAACTGCTGCTTATCTGGTGACGCATACAAACTGCGGGTGTCCATCAGTTCATCCAGCAACATGGGGTGCTGAGTGAGATAACGCGCAATCCACGGACTGGCGGCACATAGACGTACCAACTGTGACAGGGCAAGGGGGTTTTCAGTCAACAGAACCAGATAAACTGAGCGGCGCAGAATAGCCTCTATCAATTCCAGTACCCGATTGAATGTAATATCCGGGTGTTGCACCTGACCAACGGCACCGATTAACAAGGGAATGAGTTTGTCCAGTCGCCCCTGCCCCTGAGCACTCATCGCGTTATACAATCGGCCATCATGCAATGTCACCAACCTGGATAAAATCTGTTTAACATCCTGATAACCCAGATCCATCAAAATTGTCTCTGCCAACTCAAGCTCGACCCGACCAAACCAGAGACGAGTCAAATCCAGCTCATCATGCTCGGCATGTTCCGTCTGGGGGGCCTCAAACACCTGCTCAAAATGACTTTGCACATTTCGCCGGTGTCCACTTAGTACCTTATGGAAACTATCCCAATCAGAAAAGCCCATGCCATAGGCAATACGCAACTGGCCTAAGGCATCCGTATCAACCGGTAGATTATGGCTTTGTTGCTCAGCAAACGCCTGAATCCGGTGTTCGACCATACGCAAAAAACAATAGGCCTGATGCAGCTCATCCACCACATACTCGGGCAAAATATCCTTTTCTTTCAATTGAGCCAAAATCATCAGGATTCGTCGTTCCTGTAATTCAGGATCATGACCGCCACGAATCAACTGAAAGACCTGCCCAATAAATTCGACCTCCCTAATCCCGCCAGGCCCCAACTTTATATTCTTACCGATACCCTTGCGTTTCACTTCCCGGTTAACGATAGCCTTCATTTCTCGCAAAGATTCATAGGCGCCATAATCCAGGTAACGCCGATAAATAAACGGCTTGAGCATAGCCATCAGTTCCTTGCCCGCCTCAAGATCACCGGCAACAACCCGCGCCTTGATCATGGCATAACGTTCCCACTCACGGCCGTGGGCCTGATAGTAAGCTTCCATGGCATCAAAACTGGCCACTAACACGCCGCCCTCACCAAAAGGACGTAAGCGCATATCAACTCGAAAGACAAAGCCATCAACCGTAGTATTATCCAGTGACTGGATCAGTTTTTTACCCAGGCGAACAAAAAACTCCGAATTACTCAAAGATTTATTCGCACCCATTGTCTCCCCTGTCTCAGGATAGGTAAAAATCAAATCAATATCCGATGAGATATTTAACTCCCAGGCCCCCAGTTTACCCATGCCAATGACCACCATTCTTTGCTGTTCACCGGAAGAATTACAGGGGGTACCCCATTCCTTACAAGCCCACGAATAGAGGGTATCAAGGGCAAGATCGACACAAGTCTCCGCCAGCCAACTCAACTCCTGCGTGGTTTGTTGCAGTTCTGCCCAGCCGGCAATATCACGCCAGACAATACGCATCCACTCTCGTTGACGAAACTCACGCAGGACTTGATACAAGACATCCTGAGAATCAACCTTGTTTAAGGCAGCCGACAACCTGGCAACATAATCGGCAAGTTGATAACCGGTCAACAAATCACCACTTGTCAGTAACTCAGCCACGATAGTTGGTTTGCGGAGACTGTATCGGGCGATATACTCACTACAGGAAAAAACTTTTGCTAAAGACGATTTAACAAGGTCAGGCAAGCCATCAATATCAAACTCTGGGGAGGAGTCTAGTTGCTGACAATAATCCGCAACCGATTGAGCCAATGGTTCTGGCAAATCAGCCAACAAATCAAATGAGGTCTGTGACATGGTGATATGCATTCATTAATAAGAGCTTCAGTTTGCAGCTAAACCTGACAGGAATCAATCACAGGCCCACAGATAAGCCTTCGTCAGGCACACCAAGCGAAAATTTGTCCATAAAACACCATGCCAGTGGCCGTCTCAGCATGAATCATTCGCTGCTTCCGTGGGCTTTTAAAAGTGCCCTCAGGCAATATCAAACAAATAATAAAGCCAGGCCATGAATTAATATTTTTTAATGCCATTTTTACACACATAGGCCTTCACCTTTCTGGCCTCATTGATAACAGAAAGGTTGTAGTCATAATCATGCCGTTTATGCTCATGAAACAGGTGATAAACCGGAATCAAAAATTTAACGCTCTTGGTCACCATACCCAGACCCTCAAAGCGCCATTGCAGGTCACTGTCTTCCGCTCCCACACCGGTCAAATCCTCGTTATATCCATTGATAGCCAACATGTCTTTTTTGTAACAAGAAAAATTACAACCCACGATGCCTACCGGCTTCTTGCCACGTAACCACTGCATAAAGCGAGATGACAACCCCACCTCATAGCTTCGGACTTTATCAAAGTGCATGGGGATCAACAGGGCAAGAAAGATCAAACGGTTTTGTATATAACGAATGGTTTGCGGTTTTTTGCGTAATATTTTTGAAAAAAAAGGCCCAAGATACACCCGCCGCCCCGTCAAAAATTTGCCCGACTCTGCGCTGGCCAGATGAAGAGCAACAAAATTTCTGTCTGGAATACAGTCACCATCCAGAAACATCAGGTAATCCGCACGGGCACTGTCAATAGCCCGGTTCTCAGCCAGAGTCTTGCGCCAACCATCATCCGGCTGAGTCAGATGATAAAAATTGGGCCGTTTTTTATACTCCTCCAGAAACGAAACCATTTCCTCACTCTCACAATCCTCTGTGATAATGGTCTCAAAATCTTTTTCCGTCTGATAATCGAGGGCTTGCAACATAGCGCTCAATGCCTCGGTATCTTTATAGACAGAGATGATGACACTGGCCTTGGGGGGGCTTTTTTCAGATGAAACCGCTTCATTCATAATGCTGACTTAACCGCTTGCTGAGTAACAAAACAGAATCATAGCAAAAAAAAGCCCCTGCATTGCTAACAGGGCTTTTTATTTTGCTCAAATTAAACGATAGATTAATACTCAGGCTTACTTACAACAGATCGGATAACTCCGGTTCGGCCCCGCGTTATGTCCATCGTCTTTTTAAAACCCACCAAACGTATACTGCCTGTAAATTATTTTCTCAAGTCCGGCCTGAACCTCAATTTGAGGTTCTAGCTGTTTTTTTCTAGCCGGGCATTATTGTTTCATCTTTGTTGCCCGTTATTTATTTTTAAATTTTGATATTGTCTGTTGTGTTATAACCAGCCTGGGATAATTTGGAGCAATACAGCTGGCATTTCGCACCTAAGCATCAACGATATAAAAATTGGATTTTTTGATCTTGTTCACCACGAGCGCAAGATATTTTTCAGCCACACGATCGACACCCTTCTTTGCCATTTCATTATTGGCATCTATTTCCTAGACTTGTTGATAAGAACCGTAAGCGCCCTTTAAGGGTACGTCTAAAAATTCAGTCAAGCAGATGATAGCAAGGCAAAAACAAGCGACAAAATCATCAGGGATGTTGGCAACGATGGCTTCAGCAACAATCATCAGACCGACAACGGAGGCCACGTTCTGCAGGGCAGTACAGGTTACCTTGGTGGGGTAGAGGATACTGAAGCGGCGCCTGTTACTTTTAAAATGCGTGCTTATAACCTATAGAGTAACCAGGAATGAACAAACCAAGGCCAGAATATTCATCATTATAAAAAACCTGATAGTTGACAATTACAGATGACTCCCCATCAACTTTAAACTCTCCCCCAAACCCATAGGTAATGGCTGTTTCACTATCCGAGGTGGTATCAGACCACCCATAACCATAACAGGATGCTGCACCACCAATGGTACAAGTTGCCTCAACAAGGTTAAGTCCCAAAACGCCATGAATACTGACTCTTGACGTAATGTCGGCAAACGCTCTCGCTCGAGCACCAATAATGGAGTCCGTCGAGACCTCCTCACTCTCCCATTTTTCACTGGCCACACCCAAAGCAACAAAACCCTCCACATCAAGATTCGGGACAACGATTTTGCCCACTTTAGCCATAATAGCCATAATCATCACTGCCATCAATTTGAGGATTAAGATACATATACTCGGCTGAATAAATAAGGATTCATAGCAGGTTTTAATTTTTCTTAGCTACCACGACTGGAACACTAACCATAAATGCCGACAGCATTATTAATGGTAACGATTTCAAATAATTCATTAGTGCATCTCCCATTATTTTTTAATAAACAGACAAAACATTAAATAAATGTTCCATCATATAAACAAACCTCGTCTCCCCCCACTGTTTAATTTATACATCACAGGGAATTACAAATAGCTTACATATGGTAAGAATAGTATTTTACTTATACATTTACCCAAAATATCAGCTACATCTGTGCACTAAAATTTAACAAGGAAAATAAACGAGACACTAACTTTTAATGCGAGGTAGAAAAAACAGAATGCTGCGTCACATTACAAAAGTCATACAACCAGACAAACAGGCAACGACATCCAGGCTAATAACCATCTCGCTTATTTTTACAAAACTGGTAATTTTAACTAACTGATAATATCGGCAACCAATAAAAATCCCCCAGAAACATGGAGTACTCTGCTATCATCCTGACCCCGTTCTTATTTCTCATGCCACACTATGAATACGCCCGACGTAATAATTATTGGTGCCAGCGCCTCAGGCTTGATGTGTGCAATCGAAGCAGGCAAGCGGGGGCGTCAGGTTACAGTACTGGACCATGCCAATATGGCCGGTAAGAAAATCCTGATGTCAGGCGGTGGGCGCTGTAATTTCACCAATTACGATGTCCGCGCCAATCACTATCTCTCACATAACCCACACTTTTGTAAATCAGCCTTAAGCCAGTTTACACAATGGGATTTTATTGCCATGGTGGAACAATACAAAATTGCCTATCACGAACGTGAACATGGCCAGTTATTTTGTGATGTCAGTGCGAAACAAATTTTGACCATGCTACTTGACGAGTGTAAACAAGCCGGGGTAACTATAAAATTAAACTGCTCGATTCAGAAAATTAAAAAACAGGATATCCGGGGTTTCGTGATTAACAGCAGCCGGGGTGAATTTAGTTGTCAATCACTGGTCATGGCCACAGGAGGCCTGTCCATCCCAAAGATGGGCGCAAGCCCCTTTGGTTATAAAATTGCCGAGCAGTTTGGCCTTAAACTCTGGCCAACCCGTGCCGGACTGGTGCCATTTACCTTGCACATTAAAGACAAGCAACGCTTCGCACCACTTTCCGGCATAGCTATAGAAAGCGTTATACAAACAGAAAATATAGCCTTTCAAGAAAATATTCTGTTTACCCATCGCGGCTTAAGTGGCCCGGCCATTTTACAGATTTCCTCCTATTGGCAGGCAGGTAAGCCTGTACATATCAATATGTTGCCCAATATCGATCTGGTGGAAAAATTACAACTCGCCAAACAAAGCCACCCGAAACAACAAATCAAAACCATCATTACTCCCCATTTACCAAAAAGGCTGGTTGCCGCCCTGCTGGATGAAAAGCTTGCATGCCAAACCCTGCATGACACATCACATAAACAGATCGAGCTGATTGCCAGGCAATTTCATGACCTCACGATCAAACCCAATGGCACGGAAGGCTATCGCACCGCCGAGGTCACGGTTGGTGGTGTGGACTGTGACGAACTATCATCGAAGACCATGGAAAGTCATAAAGTAGCGGGACTGTACTTCATCGGTGAAGTGGTCGATCTGACCGGCTGGCTGGGAGGGTACAATTTTCAGTGGGCCTGGTCATCCGGTTGGTGTGCCGGTCAGGTGACATAATAGGGTATAATGTAACGCATATTCTACTACATACTTCATGGGCATTATTATGAAACCAGCTATCCGATTCTTTTTTCGTTCCCTGCGCCAAATCATTGGCCCTATTATATTATTTATTGACTGGCTAACCACACCCAGAGGGGTCAAACGCCCAGCCACTCAACAGGAAAAGATCGACCAGAATACCCAGAGCATGGCCCTTTATCACTACAAAACCTGCCCGTTTTGTATCAAGGTACGCCGTCATACCAAACGCCTGTCACTCAATATCGAAACACGTGATGCCCAGCACGATCCCACCAACCGCACCCAATTATTAACAGGTGGGGGTGCACTCAAGGTGCCTTGCCTGAAGGTCACCAATGAAGCAGGTGAAGATCACTGGATGTATGAATCAAGCGATATCATTCATTACCTGAATGCCCAATTTGGCCAGGAGCAGTTCAGCGATCAGCAACATGCCACCCGCCATTGAACAACCGGTATTTGACCAGCAACTATTACTAAAGCTGGCCAAATACCGTATGCCTTTTGGCAAATATGCCAATCGTTTGTTAATTGATTTACCAGAACCTTATGTGGTCTGGTTTGCCCAACAAGGATTCCCCAAAGGCGAACTGGGCCACATGCTGGCGATGGTTCATGAAATCAAGCTCAACGGCCTGGAGTATTTATTCAAACCCTTGCGCTAAGTGCGTATGTTCCCCGATATAATCATTTGACAAGTTTTATTTTTGGTTTATTTTCTTTCATAGTCACAGACAACTTGCCTGGCACAGAATAATGCTGCTTGGTTAACAGATCGACACCACACGGCAATTTATCAAGCCAGTCAAGAAAATCCTTAATCATCTTTTTGCCTTTAAAAGGACGGCCATGTTGAGGAACCATCATCTCCACGTCCAATGTCCGAATCATATTCACCCACAAACGGCAAGCCCGGTTAGACGCCATGTAACGTGAATGGAAGCCGTGCATTTTACTTATATGTTGCTCAAAATCCTGCACAGGTTTGTCATGATCGCTCTCATTTACTGACGCACCAACATCACCACTAAAGAGTATTTTGCTGACCGGATCGTAAAAATTAAAATTACCCGCAGAATGCAAAAAGTGGGCAGGTAAAGCAATAATCTCACTATCACCAAAAGGCAGGCGCATTCCCTGATCGGGGATGGACATGAGACGACCTACACCCATCTCAACCATATAGCCTGGTACCAAGTGAGGAAGAAAACGATCCCAGAGCTTGGATACCACGATCTTGGCTTTGGTATACATTAGCCACTTGTCAAGAGAGGCAATGATATCCGGATCCTGGTGCGAGGCGAAAACATAATCCAACTTCTTGATCGAGGTAATCTGTGAAATTGCCGAGAACAAAGGCTGATAGGTCAGGTTACCGCCCGGATCAAACAGCGCAGAGTGCTGACCTCTCATGATAAAAAGTTGGTTGGACTGAATACCATCCCCTCGTACCAGGTCAGTAAACACTCGAACAACATGATCACCTTTCTCAAAAAGAATAACGGCCATTTATACCTCCCGTAACAATATTAGAACAATCCAATATTTATACATTAATATTTCAGTAGTCAAAAATAGAGATGAAATGGTTCCAAATCATTTTTTTCCACCAATGAATCTATCTATGAAAAAACTTCTACAGTATTCGTCGATGGAACCAACTCCGTTACCAAATACTTTTCTTACACTATAAAACCTACCGTGATTTTATTTTTTAATACGCCAGCCTTATTTTTGCGCTATTCTTTCCCAAGCATATCGACATCATATGAGCCATTTACCTATTTGTATAAGCCATACATACAATAATTTATGTTAAATAAACAGTCCTAATTTTAAAAGATTGAACTATTTTGGCATGAATATATTATTTATCACTTTAGATTTTCACACAATAATAAACCAATAACAACTTTATTAAATGATCATAAACGCGCTAAAACTCAAGACCATGGGAATAATACTCAGTGCTATTCCGTTAATAATCTAAAAAGTCATGTATCTGCCGGATACTTAACGACTTAAAAAGTTGAAATGGGCATGAGATATGAAAATTGATTATAAAACACACTTTACCTCAAAGGTCGCAAAGCGGCGAAAAGAAAAATAAATTAGGTAACTCATAAAAAATGAGCTTGAATACTTCAGGTAACCTCTAATTTCCCTATAATGTAAAACAAAATAACATTACGATCCTTTGTGCCCTTGCAGTTTAGATCTTTAAAATGGATTAAATATTTAACGGAAAAACAGTGATATGATATATTGTAGTGGTCTAATAAACCTGGAAGGTATTATAGCTTATAATACAAAAAAACTAAGGATTCATCATGACCCAATCGAAGACACGTAAAGCAAGAGTCAGTTTTAGCCCAGAACAAAAGTTGGAATATGCAAAATTAATGGTCGTTGAAGGCTTCAGCATAAAACAAATAATGGACGTATCGGGTGCAGGTGCCACAGCGGCTGGGCGCTGGAAAAAACAATATGAAGAAGAGCTTAAAGGACAGACCCTGAGGGATCCCCACAAAATTGACCCTGTAAATAATTCTGTGTAACTGCCCGGTTGGTCAATGCTAGAAACCTCTCGGTAACCGGCCCTGATATTCAAGCATAAACTGATTCAGTGCAACATTCCAATGATGAAGTGGCATCGTCCATTTTTTTGATGCTGATTGAATGGCCAACCAAACCACCTTCAATGCTGAATTGTCATGAG
>JAFLJQ010000060.1 GCA_022712915.1 Gammaproteobacteria bacterium
AATCCATTTAAAGATCTAAACCGCAAAGGATCTCAACGCTATTTTTATCTATATTAGAGGGAAATTAGGGGTTATCCGAAGTATTCAAGAGCTCATTTTTATAAAATGCCTGATTTATTTTTTTTGCGCTTCTTTGCGACCTTTGCGGTAAAGGGTGTTTTACGAGCACTTTTCATGTCTCATACCCATTTCAACTTCCTCAAGCCTTTATGTGCCAGATAAATACAAGATTTTTTAGATTATTAGCGGGACAGCAGTGAAATCATTAGTAGATGAATTTGAAAAAAGTGGTGGAACAAAAAGGGTAACGCTTTTGCTTGGTGCTACCATTTTGCATGAACTGGCGCACTGGGGAGATGACCAAGATGGTAAAGATATTCCTGGTGAGGAAGGTAATTTATTTGAAACTGCTGCATATGGAATGGTAATCCCATGTAACACTAAATAAAGGATTAAATTATGAAAATATGTATTAATACATTATTTTTGTGGTGTTTTTTGGTTTTACGAATATCAATGCAATGGAAAAAATACCTAAAAATGACTATTGTGAATTAATTGATAAAACAATTAACCTGTCTGAACTACAACAGTACTATCATGTTAAATCATTTCCAGAAAGAATCCCCCTGGTGATATTTGCAAACCAATTCAAAGGTAGTTTTTCAAAGTTAAAAAAATTCAATGCTTCTGTAATGATAGTAAACTCGATTAGTAACAAAGCCATTGAAAAGTCACCTTATATTAAATTTAATGTTGTTGGCCAATCCACTGTTGAAGCAACATTTTCTTACAAGCCAGAAGGAATTAAAGGTAATATAAGATTTGTTAAAAACAACTCTTGCTGGGATGGCGGCAAATCAAAAATAGTCGAAATGTAAAAATGCTAACAAAATACTCCAGCCGACGCAAAAACCGCGCGGCTGAGTTGGTCGTTATGGGCTCAATTAACCCGGCGATGAAATAAAGATGATCGATGATGCAATTGAAACTCATTACAGGAGACTTGATGGACGACTTAGTAATGAGTATGAAGAGTTATACTAGTCATTCAACAATGAAAAATTAAAGTTGTTGTTTTCAACTCTTCATACAATGCTTATCAATTCATTCAATGCTATGAACGATCGATTGCCAACAACAGATATGGCTGCTCATTTTTGGGCTGAACCAAGTCGAGAACTAATCGAAAGTATAGAAGTTATCGAGGCTCTGGAGCGATCATTGAAAAACGCAGAATATTTTTTTAGCATTGATGAGTGCTATAAAAATACATTTTCACTATGTAAGACATTTTTGAGTAAAAGTGGTGGTAGTAATATTTCGCCAAACACTGAAAAGATTTATCTGTATTACACAATTCCAATCTTTAATCACAAAACTACAATAGTTATTGAAAATCAAAATAATATATCAGATTTAAAACTGATTGGTGATGGCTCATATGCCCAATTATTCAAATATTCAGACAAATTTTATTTAAAAATATTCGCTTTAAAGCGAGTCAAAAACAATCTAACCACAAAGGAGATAGAAAAATTTAAGCGCGAATATGCAGAAATGAGTGGTATGAACTCTCCTTATGTACTTGAGGTTTATAGTTACAATGAAAAAAATAATGAGTACATCATGGAGTATATAGATGCATCGTTAAACGATTACATAATGAATAATAATAAATCAACCTTTAAGGAAAGAGTAAAGATGGGGCAGCAGATTATCAAAGCATTTTCATACATCCACTCATTGCTGTCCCGTTAATAATCTAAAAAGTAATGTGTCTACCGAGTACTTAACAGCTTGAGGGGGTTGAAATGAGAATGAGACATGAAAATTGTTTATAAAACACATTTTACCGCAAAGGTCGCAAAGAGGCGCAAAGAAAAAATACATTCGGTAATGTATAAAAAGTAAGCTTGAAGTTTTCGGATAAGCTATAATTTTCCTCTAATATAAAACAAAATAACGTTGCGATCCTTTGCGGTTTAGATCTTTAAATGGATTAAATGCTTAACGGGACAGCAGTGAATCTTTATACAGCCTGAATCCGCATAGCAAGTGCCATTTTACAGCGTGAATTACCTTGTGAGTTGCATGTTGTCTGATGGGATGCAAAGTTAATGTAAGCCAATCGATTGATTAATAAAACAGGGCGATGGTAATGAATGTGATAAATTCTCTGAGTTGGTGTTATGCGGTTAAACAGTTTTCAACAGACGTGATTAATGATGAAAAAATTAAAGCATTATTAACAGCAACAAGATTGAGTGCGTTGGCATTTGGTTTGCAGCCTTATCGATTGTTGCTTGTGAAGTCAGTAGATATAAGATAGCAGTTGTTAGCGCATTCTATGGGACAAGATAAAGTGCTTGATTGTTCGCATCTAGCTGTTTTTGCTGTTTAAACGAATATCGGTGACGAAATAGTTAATGTGTATATTGATGAAATTTTTAAAGTTCGTGTTATTCCATTATGAAAATTACAATACATGGCAGATCAATTCAAAGATGCATTAGCCTTAAAGTCGGATCGACAAAGAAATGAATGAGCAAAAAATCAAACCTATTTGGCATTGGGGACTTTTTTAACCAGTGCGGCCATGATGGAATAGATGTCTGTCCAATGGAAGGTTTTGATGCTGAAGGGTATGATGAAATTCTTGAACTTACGGATAAAAATAGATGACTGCTGTGATATATCCAATTGGTAAACGCCATACAGATGATCCATTTTCACGTATGGTGAAAGTATGTTTCTATGAAGAAGAGATGATATTGGATTTTTGAGTATGGGCTATTTATCCATCTTGGCATTTATGGCTGGTGCGGCCATTGCGACACAAGCTAGCATGAATGCTCAGCTTGGCGTACTTCTTAAAAACTCGTTGCTAGGTACGGCCATTGCTTTTGTTAGTAGTTTTTTGTTTACCGTACTTGCCGTTATCGTTTTTACCAAAGAATATCCATCGGTTGATTCTGTCATGTCAATACCTGTTTATTTATGGTTTTCTGGTGGCGTACTGAGTGCTTTTGGTATCTCCATGTTTTATTACCTTATCCCGAAAATTGGCATAGGCGAAATGATGTCCTATGCGCTAACGGGCCAAATTATAGTGGCGATCATTGCCGGGCATTTTGGTTGGTTTGATCTGCTGGTAAAGCCGATAAATACCGTCAAATTTATTGGTGTACTTGCTTTGATTGTTGGTATTGTTTTAATTAATAAGGAGTAATTTTATGAGTTTTGATGAACTCAATAAGGCTAATATTGATAATCTCACTTGTCTCTGGAAAAAAATGGGTGTGCAATCGCATTCTACAACGTTGATTGAAAATCTACATATTTCTATTAGTTGGCCAAATCGTTGTTGGTTTGACTGGCAGGCTACCGAGGATGAGATTTCTGCTATTAGTAACATAATCTTCCAGCTACAGAAACGCTGCATCGTGCCTGTGTGGGGCGGTTTAGAGGGTTGTGCCAGCCTTCTTGAGAGAATATTAATGGATAATGGCTTTGAATTATTGTTTCAACAAACGGCCATGTATTTGAGCTTGGAAAATAACGATGTAATCGGCAGCCTTAATCCTGATGTGGTGACCATAAACTCACAACAAGATATTGAAACATGGACTCATATAGCTGCCCATTCATTTGAATATGAAATTGATGTGTCCAGTATCCGGAAAATAGCGTGTGACTCTGATGTGCAGTTATTATTGGCTTATGTTGATGGTCAAGCTGCCGCGACTGCAATGCTTTTTAGAACCGGTGATAATATAGGTGTTCATCAAGTTGGTGTAGCGGCGGAATGGCGCGGGAAGGGTGTTGCACGGACACTTATGCACCATGTTATTGAGAAATGCTATGGTTTAACCGGTAAATATATTACGCTACAGGCATCAGAAGTGGGTGAAAACCTATACCGACATTTAGGATTCAAACCACAATTTATGATAAAAAATTATCAACGATTTGTCTGAAAAAATTATATTTAATCACTGCTGTCCCGTTAAGTATTTAATCTATTTTAAAGATCTAAACCGCAAAGGGCGTAAAGGATCGCAACGTTATTTTGTTTTATATTAAATGAAAATTAGAGCTTATCCGAAGAATTCAAGATAATTTTTTATACATTACCGAATTTATTTTTTCTTTGCGCCTCTTTGCGACCTTTGCGGTAAAATGTGTTTTATAAAAAAATCTCATGTCTCATGCTCATTTCAATCTCCTCAAAACGTTAAATGCTCGGTAGATACATGATTGTTTAGATTGTTAATGGGACAGCAGTGATATTTAATACAAACTGCGCACGATGAATATTTTGACCGACGTGTAACCATGCACAGTATAGATGATTCTGTTGACTTGCTTAATAGGTTACTCAAAATATAGAATAATACGGTAATTATATATAGACTAGCTACAGTGGGTAGCTTACGCACGAACACTCAATTCAGCCTTGGGATCAGGGAGAAAATGTGGATAATATTCTAAATATTACTAACGGCGATTGTGCTGTTGATGTAATGAAAGAGGCAAGTATTCCCGGAGTATTCCTTCCGTGGCGGGATGTATTGCACGATGGGCCAGTGCCAGCGGGTCTTTCATTGACTGAGTTGTCAGAAGTCCGCGCGAATTTCATTATAGACAGAGGATGGGGAGCAGCAGAAGACATCAAACGAGACTTCATAGATAGAGACAATACGCTCAAATTATTTGAAGAATATGAAAAAGTCATATTGTGGTTTGAGCACGACCTTTATGATCAGTTACAGTTATTGCAAATACTGGATTGGTTTCATGACAATAGGCCGAAAAAAACAACATTATCCATTATTTGTGTTGATCAATATTTGGGAACACTGACACCGAAACAAATGCTTGTTTTGTTTCGATATGAAGAACCGGTTACAGAACGTCATTTTGAGCTATCAAGCCGGGCCTGGTCGGTATTTCGTTCAGATTCCCCCGAAAAGTTCAGTGCCTTGTTAAAGACGGATACAACTGCATTGCCATTTTTAGAGGGAGCGATTATAAGGTTGTTAGAAGAATATCCGAGTTGTGTTAACGGTTTGTCTCGTACAGCCCATCAAGCTCTGAAAATTATATCTCAAGGTGAAAAACATCCCGGAAAAATATTTTCTCACTATCAAGAATCTGAAGAATGTATGTTTTTAGGTGATTCTAGTTTTTGGGTAATACTTCATGCATTTTTAGAGTTATCTCCAGCCTTATTGAAACTGCCTGAAGACAAGGCGTTAACACTACCCACCAGCCCGGATCAGGAATTGACTATAACTTCAGCGGGTAAGGAAGTGTTATCCGGTAAACGGAACTGGCTTGAAATGATTAAGATTGATCATTGGATTGGTGGCGTTCACCTAACACCTGATAACATATGGTATTGGGATTCAGATTCCGGTTCAGTGCGTAGAAAAGTTTAAGCAACTAACTCAGACACCTGTCGATGGTCCCTTATCGGTTAAGAAAATGCGGCTCTTATATCGGTGTATAACAAACTAGACTATTGACCTGAATTAGTCACAAAGCAAAAAGCAAGATGAACGGCTGTGCTGATATATTACCGGCCTCTTAAATGAAATTTATGGTGTGACTGCATAACGGTGGTTTAAATTGTTAGTGCTTGATTAAGGAAGGACGTAATTGGAATGTTGCTCGGCTTTAGAAGAAAAATTTTCCATCACTATTTTCTAACTATTTGATTTTATTGATGCTGCTTATTATATTTTATCACCTGTTAATTGGCCTGAAATGATACAATAATAAGATGAAAAATAAAATATCAGTTCTTTTTGTTTGCATGGGCAATATTTGCCGTTCTCCAACGGCTGAAGGTGTTTTTCGGCATATGGTGAATGAACATCATTTGCACGATATGATTGTGACCGATTCTGCCGGGACGCATGCTTATCATGTGGGAGAACCGCCTGATCGACGTGCCCAGGCAACGGCAAAAAACCGGGGGGTTGATATTTCTGATATAAGTGCGAGACGAGTGGCATCCGCTGATTTTAAAAAGTTTGATTATGTGCTTGCCATGGATAGGGATAATTACGCTATTCTGGACGATCTATGTCCGGCCGGTTTGGGTGATAAATTATGTCTTTTTTTGGATTTTGCGCCTTCCGTAAAACAGTCAGAAGTGCCAGACCCGTATTATGGCGGTGTTAAAGGCTTTGAGGTGGTGTTTGATATGGTGGAGCAGGCCTCTCTTGGGCTTTTACAGGATATAAAAAACAAACACTTAACGTAAACTGAATGAGGTTCGGGATATATGGGTATGAACATCCATGTTCAAAACTTCGCTTTCTCGTCCTTTTTAGTCCTGTCATCATCCGCTTAATAAATTCAGCCTGCGGATTTTTGTAAAATTATTATTGAATAATAAAACCAGTAAAATAAACTGCATCTATCACGGCTTCACCTGTGGTATCTATCATTATTTGTTGCAATTGCTTCAGTGTTAATTCGCGTAGTTTTTCCTTGCCCTGTGGCGTCTTGATTTCTGTTACGGATTGACCACTGAGTAGCATCACCATGGCATGACGAATGGCAGGCATATGTTTTTCAATAATGGGCTGCGCGAGTTCTACGCCATATTGAATTTGAGCATCGACCTGTAAAAACCGAATAATATCCCCTTCGTCCACATTAACAACAAGAGCGGGTTCGAGTTTGAGATAAAATTTTGGAGCATCATTTGCGACGGTAGAAGGGGGCGTTGCCTCGGTTGATGCATAGCTGATTTGGGTTGCGGACATAAACAACAAAAATAAAGTGGTGATAATGGATTTTATCATGCATTTCCCCAGCTAGAATGTACAGGTCAAGACTATATCGGCTATTTCAAATATCGGTTTAGCTACAACTCATGAAATCTGTCACTAAAAAAGGAGCAAAAGCTCCTTTTTTATTTTGTGATGTAGATTAAGGCCTATTCAACACTTACCGGGGGATCGTTCGGTTTAGTTATTTGGCTGTCGGCAGGTTTTTTGTCGGATATTTTTTCTGCACTACTGGGCTTGCTAAGCTCGGTTGGTACATTGCGGTCAACCATAGTGGGCTTATTAACCGTTTGAGGCCGGGTTTCTACCTGTACTAATTTTACTTGTGAGTCCTTGTTGGTTGTTTCACTGCCATTGCCCTTGTTTTCAGCCACCGGTTGTTGCTGCACGGGGGCAGGTCTGGTGATGGTGGACTTGGTTATTTCCCTTATTTGCTTGGCGGCGGGCTTCTTGTTCGCCTCATTTGTTTGACTGCTAGCAGGCTTGCTTGCTTGGCTGACAGCAGGCCTGCTTGCCTCATTTGTTTGACGGGCAGCAGGCTTGCTTGCTTCGTTTGTTTGGCTGACCGCAGGCTTGTTTGCCTCATTTGTTTGACGGGCAGCAGGCTTGCTTGCTTCGTTTGTTTGACTGACGGCAGGCTTGTTTGCTTCATTTGTTTGACTGATCGCAGGCTTGCTTGCTTCGTTTGTTTGGCTGACAGCAGCAGGCTTGCTTGCTTCGTTTGTTTGACTAATAGCAGGCCTGTTGTTGCTTGCCTGGTTTATCTGACTAACCGCAGGCTTGGGCTCTGAAGCAGAGTTTGGCTGTGGTGGTTTATTATCAGCGGTATTTGCTTGTGCGGAAGTGTCATTGCCGTTTTGGCTTATTTGTGATGATTCATTGGCCTGTTGCTGTGCGTTATCCTGTGGTTGGCGACGACGACGATTATTGCCACGACGCCCACGACGCTGACCGGAGCCTGTGTTGCCAGGTTGGCTGTCTTGGGACTGTGTCTGCGCTTGGGGATTCTGTAGTTGTGTTTGGGACAGTTTGTCTACGTCCTGTTGTACAAGCTCGGCACTTTGTGGGCTTTGTTTTGTATCATTCTTTTTGTCTTGAGTCTGCACTTGTCCTTGTGGACGGCGTGGCTGCTGCCCCCGACGCGGCTGTTGTCCTTTGCTTCGTGGTTGTTGGTTGCGTTGTTGTTGACCTTGACCTCGTTGTTGGCCACGCTGTGCTTGCCCTTTACCACGTTGTTGTTGGTTTTGTCGTGGTTGAGGTTTCGGTGTTGTTTTTTCATCGGCACCAAACAGGGAGCGGAATAATCGGGTAATAATCCCAGGCCGTGATTTTGCCTGTACTGCTGGTGCTGGGCGAGGTGATGCGGGAGTAACGGCTTTAACAGCAGGCTCTTCTGTTGGTGGACGCGCGGACGAGGACTGGATGCTATCCTGCAGAACTTCTGGCGTTCCTGGAATCTCATAGCTGGCAACTTTACTGCTCGCCTCACTGTCCCCTTCACGAATACGTTCAACAATGTAGTGGGGTGTTTCCAGGTGTGGGTTTGGTATCAACAGCACCTTCATTTTTTGACGTTGCTCAATGGCAGCAATGTCATCACGCTTTTCATTCAGCAGGAAGGTTGCGGTATCGACCGGGGTTTGTGCAACTACACGGAGGGTTTTGTCCTTCATGGCTTCTTCTTCAATCACACGCAGGATGGACAGCGCAAGTGATTCGATACTTCGAATAGTGCCCTGACCGATGCAACGTGGACAGACAATCTGACTGGATTCGCCCAGTGATGGACGCAGACGCTGGCGGGACATCTCCAATAATCCAAAACGGGAGATACGACCGATCTGCACACGGGCGCGATCCATTTTAAGGGCCTCACGCAGGCGGTTTTCCACTTCACGCTGATTACGGGCCGGGGTCATGTCGATGAAATCAATCACGACCAGGCCACCCAGGTCACGCAGGCGTAGTTGGGTGGCGATTTCATCGGCAGCTTCCAGATTGGTATTTAGTGCCGTTTCTTCAATGTCACCACCTTTGGTGGCTTTGGATGAGTTAATGTCAACTGATAGCAGGGCCTCAGTATGGTCAATAACGATAGAACCACCGGAAGGCAGGCGTACTTCACGCTGGAAGGCTGATTCTATTTGAGATTCTACCTGGTAGCGTGTGAATAGGGGAACAGGGTCGCTATAGAATTTAATCTTGTTTAGGTTATGGGGCATGACCTGGGTCATGAAGTCCCTTGCCTTGTTATAAATTTGCTCTTCATCGACAATAATTTCATTAATATCATTGCGGAAATAGTCACGAATGGCGCGGGTAATCAGGTTACTTTCCTGATAGATCAGGAAGGGGGCTGAACGTTCTTGTGAAGCGGAGTCAATCGAACCCCAGACCTGAACGAGATAATCAAGATCCCATTGTAGTTCTTCAGCATTTTTGCCAACACCGGCCGTACGCAAAATCAGGCCCATATCCCCGGGTATGTTCAGCAAACTGAGTGCATCGCGGGCTTCACTGCGGTCTTCACCCTCAATACGACGGGAAACGCCACCTGCTCGGGGATTATTGGGCATTAGCACCAGATAACGACCCGCCAGACTAATAAAGGTGGTGAGTGCTGCACCCTTGTTACCGCGTTCTTCCTTGCCGACCTGGACAACAATTTCCTGGCCTTCATTTAAGACTTCTTTGATATTAACGCGGCCAGCACCCAGATCAACGTCTTTCTTGAAGTAGATACGGGATATTTCCTTCAGGGGCAGGAAACCATGGCGTTCAGAACCGTAGTCTACAAAGGCTGCTTCGAGGCTGGGCTCGATTCGGGTAATACGACCCTTGTAGATATTGGATTTCTTGGATTCTCGGTGCGTCGTTTCGATATCTAAATCGTATAGACGTTGGCCGTCAACCATCGCAACACGCAACTCTTCCGGTTGAGTTGCGTTAAACAACATTCTCTTCATTATATATAAACCTTTTGTCTGCGGCGCTCAACCACGCCCCTTGCGGGACTACGGGTTCGCCAGACCTTACTTTCGTCTACAGGTCAGTTTGATTTACGACCGAGCCGATGTTGTATTTTTTCGGGTCTACCCACCATGTTCCGTAAGGGGATATGGGAGCGCTGTTTTTTTCTTTGGCGTTCGGGTGATAAACTTTATGTGTCTTACCCGAAACAGCCACCGTGTCTTTTCATATCTCTCCAACAGAATAGTAGGTGGAGAGGACATAAAATCGTAGAATCCATGAATCTGGATTATCTGTCTTTATTGCAAGGCCAATTACAATATGGCCAGAGTATTATCTGACTATACCAGTGATTAGCGGGTGCATCAATCTCCCGTCTACACTGTTAGTATAGAGACTATATGGAAAATACCACAGAAAACAAGACCGTAGGCGTTAAAATGCTGGAAATTGCTGCCGAGCAGGCTGGGCAGCGGATTGATAATTTTCTTTTAACTCGACTCAAAGGGGCTCCCAAAAGTCTCATTTACCGAATTTTGCGTAAGGGGGAGGTGAGGGTCAATAAGGGGCGAATTAAGCCCACCTATCGCCTGCAGGCCGGGGATATGGTGCGTATTCCTCCCGTGCGATTGGATGAATCACAGGCACAAAAGCCGGGGGAACGGGTTTTACAGCGGGTTGAGCAAAGCATCATCTATGAGGATAAGCGGCTGCTGGTTATAAACAAACCCAGCGGGTTGGCAGTACACGGGGGCAGTGGCCTGAGTTATGGCATTATTGAAGCCTTGCGGGCATTGCGACCCGATGCGCCTTATCTGGAGCTGGTTCATCGTCTGGATCGGGAGACCTCCGGTTGTCTGCTTATAGCTAAAAAGCGCAGTGCCTTGCGTCTGTTGCATGAGTTATTGCGTGGTAATCAGGTCGATAAACAGTATTTGACGCTCATACGAGGTGATTGGGGCGGCGGTGATCGAGCTATTGACGCCCCATTAAGGAAAAATACCGTACGTTCCGGCGAGCGCATGGTGATCGTGAGTGACGATGGCAAATCGGCTCGAAGTTTATTTCGTCCACTCTGTTGTCATGCAAAAGCCAGTTTGATGCAGATTAAACTCGATACTGGCCGAACTCACCAGATTCGTGTCCATGCGCTGCATAGCGGTCATCCTATTGCGGGTGATGAAAAATATGGTGATGAAGCATTTAATTTGAAAATGCGGACGTATGGGTTAAAAAGGATGTTTTTACATGCGGCCCGTTTGACGTTTACCATGCCCGATGATGATCAACGATTTGTGGTAACCGCACCCTTACCCTCTGAACTTGATAATGTCCTAAAAAAACTGGATTTGAGGTATCGACTTGCAACATAAATTAATTGTTTTTGACTGGGACGGTACCCTGATGGATTCCGAGGCCCGTATTGTGGCTTGTATGCAGGGAGCAATTGCTGATCTTGACATGCCTGAACGAAGTGAGGATGAGATCCGCAATATTATTGGCCTTGGCTTACGGGAGTCGGTTGCAATGCTGTTTCGTGGTTTATCTGAAACAGATTATCTAGCACTGGTGGATCGTTATCGCTATCATTTTCTTATTGGCGATCAAACACCGAGTCTGATGTTTGATGGTGCGGTACCGTTGTTGATGAAGTTGTTGGATAAAGGCCATTTTTTGGCGGTTGCAACCGGTAAGGGTCGAGTTGGACTCGATAAAGTTCTGGATGAAACCAATCTTAAGTCAGTATTTCATTCTACCAAATGTGCTGATGAGACTTTCTCCAAACCCCATCCACAGATGTTATTGGATATTATGCATGAGTTGGGCGTGGATGCGAAAGAGACACTTATGATTGGTGATACTGAATATGATATGCAGATGGCTAACACTGCCGGTACCCTGGCCATGGCGGTAAGCTATGGTGTACATAGCAAACAGCGCTTGCTTGATTGTCAGCCACTGTTTTGTGTTGATAGTATGAATGAACTGGCTGAATGCTTACTCGGGTGATTATTCAGCCGTATTATCTTCAATATGAGATCAAGACAAGCAAATGAACTGCCGTTATACTCCTGTGAGATCAAATAAAGTATAACCTGAATTATTTCTGGATATTTAATATGAACGAAGTGCCCCCATCACAAGAACCAAATCAGGATAAAGACTGGCAACAGGATGTTATTAATCGACTTGCCTTTGCTGCTTTGAATGAGCAACGGCGTGCCCGTCGCTGGAATATCTTTTTTAAATCCTTATTGTTTTCTTATATGTTATTAATATTGCTGATGGTTACATTGCCAGGTAGCGTTGATACAACAAAATTAAAATCAGGTAAGCATACGGCATTGATCGAAATAAATGGCGTTATTGCCGATAGCTCAGATGCTAGTGCAGATAATATTATTTCTGGTTTGCGTGCTGCTTTTAAAGATAAGAATACAGCTGGAATCATTTTACGTATTAATAGCCCAGGCGGTAGTCCGGTTCAGGCCGGGTATGTGAATGATGAAATCAAACGTTTGCGGGATAAATATCCGCACAAAAAGGTCTATGCTGTGGTCACTGATATGTGTGCCTCGGGTGGTTATTATATTGCGGCTGCCGCAGACTCAATCTTTGCGGATAAGGCCAGTATGATCGGTTCTATTGGTGTGCTGATTAACAGCTTTGGTTTTGTCGATGCCATGGAAAAACTCGGTGTTGAGCGTCGCCTGTATACAGCAGGTCAGAGCAAGGGTTTTCTGGATCCTTTCACGCCACAAAAAAAGACTGATATTGATCACGTTGAAAAAATGCTTGGCACCATTCATCGTCAATTCATTGATGTTGTTAAACAGGGGCGAGGGCAGCGATTGAAAGACGATCCACGCTTATTTACTGGCCTGGTCTGGACGGGTGAAGAGAGTCTGGAACTGGGTTTGATTGATGGACTGGGTAGTAGTAGTTATGTTGCGCGTGAAATTATTGAGGCAGAAAATATTGTTAATTACACTCCAAGGGTAACGGCTGTTGAGCGGTTTGCCGAGCGTCTTGGTGTCTCTTTCGCTTCAACTCTATCGCAGATTATGGGTATTGAGCAGGTTCCATTCAGATAACATTGATGCCTTCTTTTTCCAGCATTCGAATCAGTTTGATCAAGGGTAATCCAATAAGGGTATTTGGATCCTCTCCTTTAAGACGTTCGAACAGGGCAATCCCTAATCCCTCTGATTTAAAACTCCCGGCACAGTTATAGGGTTGCTCTGCCTGTAGGTAATTTTCGATTTGTCCAAGGTTCAGGTCGCGAAACACGACTTCGAAGGGGATGACCTCTGACTGATATTGGCCCGTTGCCCCATTGAGCAGGCAGAGGCCGGTCAGAAAAGTGACGGTTTTGCCTGAGGCCTGTTGTAACTGGGTGACTGCTTTTTCATGGTTTCCGGGTTTACCTAGAATTTGCCCATCAATGACAGCTACCTGATCTGAGCCGATAATGACGGCATCCGGGCAGTTTTCCGCAACTTTTATGGCTTTAGCACAGGCCAGCCGTTTGACCATTTGTTGCGCGGTTTCATTTGAATGTGGTGATTCATCTATATCGGGTGCGTTGATCTGAAAGGGGAGCCCCAGTTTTTCTAGAATGGTCTTGCGAAAAGGTGAACTTGATGCGAGCACAAGACGTGGCATATTTATCCTTAAAGTAATGAGGTTTGGGGCCATTTGGTTGGCAATTATTACAGACTAGGGAGGAAAAGGGTATGTTCACTATAACCTTTCTGTAAGTATGCTTATTTGCTTGTTTGTTTGAATTACTGATTTGATTGGCTTATATTTTTTGACTCTTATGGGGGGGGCGGATACAATTCGCCGCTTATGTCCGGGCAGCAGCGCTTACCTCTTGAAATAGACCCCTTTCTCATGGCCGAGATGGGGCGTCGCTTTATAGGGGATGTGGAATTATCCGTGTTCAAGCGAGTGCTACCGTTGTTGGAATCGACATCAGGTAATGTTGATATCGAACTTGTATTTGGTATTGATGAAGGTGGAATTAGCTATCTGAACGGGAAGTTAAAGACAATGTTGGTGTTAAGCTGCCAACGTTGCCTGACGGCAATGGATTTCCCCGTGCAGAATGAGTTTCGACTGGCAATTGTAAGGAACAATTGTGAGGCTGAGCAGTTGCCTGAACACTATGAACCGGTAATTGTTGAAACAACACCTATGCATATGATGGATATGATTGAAGATGAGATTTTACTCTCTATTCCCCATATTCCGATGCATGACGAGGCGTTGTGTTTGATAAAACCGTTCAGCGACAAAGACAATTTGGCAGAACAGCAGAAAGAAGTGAGGCCTAATCCTTTTGCTGTTCTGGAAAAACTGAAAAAAGATCATTGAAAGTAAACGAGGCACATATTATGGCAGTTCAAAAAAATCGTACAACCCCATCCAAACGTGGCATGCGTCGTTCGCATGATGCACTGAAAACAAGTGCATTATCGATTGAATCCTCCACGGGTGAAACCCATTTGCGTCATCACATTAGTGCTGATGGTTATTACCGTGGACGCAAGGTTCTCAACACAAAACAAGATGATTAAATATTAAAGGGGCTGTGGTCTCGCCTTTGCGGCATATCCTTATTCGACAAGCCTGAACAATACACGTTAGTCTTCAAGTTCAATGTGGGACATGCATTGGTATGTCCCGTGTTAAACATTAATCAATTATTATAAAATACGACGTAAACTATTACATGAATGTGGATGCCACGATAGCACTTGATGCAATGGGCGGCGATCACGGAGCGAGCATCGTTGTCCCCGCAGCACTGAAGGCGTTAAAAAAACACGCTGGACTGAAACTTGTTCTGGTCGGAGATGAGAAAAAGATTTCGGACGTTTTGAAACAGAATAAAATGACTGTTTCAGATCGATTGTCTATTCACCATTCCTCACAGGTGGTGACTATGGATGAACTACCATCACAAGCCCTGCGTGGGAAAAAAGATTCTTCCATGCGGGTTGCGATCAACCTTGTTAAGGAAGGGCGAGCTCAGGCCTGTGTCAGTGCTGGTAACACTGGTGCTTTGATGGCCACAGCTCGTTTTGTGCTCAAGACCTTGCCTGGCATCGATCGTCCTGCAATTTGTACTACGCTTCCTACAGTGAAAGGCCATGTCTATGTGCTTGATTTGGGAGCCAATGTAGATTCCTCCGCCGAACATCTGTTTGAGTTTGCCGTGATGGGATCTGAACTGGCCAGTGCGGTAGATGAAATAGCAGCGCCAACAGTGGGTTTGTTGAATATAGGCGAGGAAGAAATTAAGGGCAATGAGCGAGTAAAGGAAGCTGCACGCTTGTTGTCTGATAGTCGCCTGAATTATATCGGTTATGTAGAGGGTGATGGGATCTATCTTGGGGTTGCCGATGTGGTGGTGTGTGATGGCTTTGTAGGTAATGTTATGTTAAAAACTACCGAGGGCGTCGCCAAAATGATCAGTCACTATATCAAACAGGAATTTAAGAAAAACCCCTTCACCATGATAGCGGGTTTGATAGCGATGCCGGTATTAAAAGCCTTTCGTCGTCGTATTGACCCTAGAGAATACAATGGTGCCAGTCTGGTGGGATTGCAGGGCATCGTGATCAAAAGTCATGGCGGTGCTGATGCGCTAGCCTTCAGCAATGCTATTCATGAAGCGATACTCGAAGTCGACAAAAATGTACCGCAACGCATCAGTCAACAACTGGAAGCCATTTTGGTAGAGGAGCGGGGCGTTTGATTTATTCACGTATCACAGGCACAGGGGGATATTTGCCAGAGAAGGTCCTTACTAATGCCGATCTGGAAAAAATCGTTGATACCTCGGATGCCTGGATTACTGAACGCACAGGTATTAAGAAACGTCATATCGCAGGAGAGAATGAAACGACTTGCGATCTAGCGGAACAGGCATCCCGCAATGCCATTGATGCGGCAGGTTTGAAGCCAACAGATATTGATCTTATTATCATCGCAACGACTACGGCAAATCGCATTTTTCCAAGTACCGCTTGTTTGTTACAGCAACGACTGGGTATACACGGTTGTCCGGCCTTTGATGTTCAGGCCGTTTGCACTGGCTTTGTCTATGCCTTGGGTATAGCCGATATGTTTGTCAAAGCCGGCAAGGCCAAAAATGCACTCGTAGTTGGCGCTGAAACCTTATCTCGTATTCTTGACTGGACGGATCGAGGCACTTGCGTTTTGTTTGGTGATGGGGCCGGGGCTGTGGTGCTAAGCGCGAGTGAAAAACCGGGCATACTTTCGACGCACTTGCATGCCGATGGTCAGTACAGTGATCTTTTGACCGTACCAGCTGGTATATCAGAAGATTATCAGAGACTGAAAGCCGGTGAAGCATATGTAGAAATGAAGGGTAATGAGGTCTTTAAAATAGCCGTCAATACCTTGGGCCGTATTGTTGATGAGACCTTGAAGGCCAATAATATGCAGAAATCCGATATCAATTGGTTAGTCCCTCATCAGGCCAATATACGAATTATTAATGCTACTGCCAAGAAGCTTAATATGTCTATGGATCACGTTGTGGTCACTGTCCATGAGCATGGTAATACCTCTGCGGCTTCTATTCCCCTGGCATTTGATATTGCCATGCGCGATGGTCGTATCAAACAGGGCGATACCGTTTTATTTGAAGCCTTCGGTGGTGGTTTCACCTGGGGTTCGGCACTGCTAATTATCTAAAAAATTAATTTAAGGTGTAATGATGTCTATTGGCTTTATTTTTCCTGGGCAAGGCTCGCAATCGGTTGGCATGCTGGCGGCATTGGCTGAAGCTCATGGCCTGGTTGAGTCAACGTTTAAAGAGGCTTCGGATGCTCTGGGTTATGATCTTTGGCATCTGGTGCAAGATGGCCCGGTCGATAAACTCAATTTAACCGAAATTACCCAACCGGCGATGCTCACGGCAGGGGTGGCAACATTTCGTGTTTGGCGGGAACAAGGTGGGGCTATGCCCTCGGTAATGACAGGCCATAGCCTGGGCGAGTATTCCGCTCTGGTTTGTGCCGGTAGCCTAGCTTTTACCGATGCGGTTACGTTGGTTTCAGAGCGTGGTAAGTTGATGCAACAAGCCGTGCCGGCGGGTAGTGGTGCTATGGCTGCGATATTGGGCCTGGATGATAATACGGTCAAGGCAATTTGTGATGAGGCTGCACAAGGATATGTGATCGAACCGGTTAATTTTAATTCTCCCAACCAAGTTGTGGTGGCCGGAGATAAGGCCGCTGTTGAACGTGCCACAGTTATTGCCAAGGAAAAGGGCGCTAAACGGGCTATTCTACTACCTGTAAGTGTGCCGTCTCACTGTTCCCTGATGAAATTTGCCGCCGATGAATTGGCCACTGAACTTGCCGGGATTGATATTCAATCACCCAAGCTGACCGTCATCAATAATGTTGATGTTGCCAGCCCAACGGATTGCGATGCCATCCGTGATGCTTTAATACGTCAAATTTATCAACCGGTTCGTTGGGTAGAGGTTATTCAGGCTATGCATGCCCAAGGCGTGGAAACGGTGATTGAATCCGGACCTGGAAAGGTATTGGCAGGTTTGAATAAACGTATCGTTAAGACAATGAATGCCATGCCGGTTTATGATCCTGCTACCCTGATGGCTGCGTTGTCAGCATAGAGTTAACAGGTTTATGCAGAATGAATCAAAATCAAAGAATAAAGAGGATGATAACATGACCTTGCAAAATGAAGTAGCCCTGATTACCGGGGCCAGCCGTGGGATAGGCAAGACAATTGCTCTGGCTTTGGGCAAAGATGGCGCTACCATAATCGGTACGGCAACATCTGATAATGGTGCTCAGGCGATAAGCGATTATCTTACAGCGGAAGGTATTACCGGTTTTGGTTTATGTATGAATGTCACTGATCAGGTCAGTATTAGTGCGGGTGTAAAACAAATTGAAGAAAAATATGGTGCTCCCAGTATTCTTGTTAACAATGCAGGGATTACCCGTGATAATCTGTTGATGCGCATGAAAAATGAGGAGTGGGAAGACATTATCAATACCAACCTTAGTTCGGTGTTCAGGGTTACCAAGGCCTGTGTGAAGCAAATGACCAAGGCTCGTAAAGGTCGAATCATCAGCATTGCATCAGTGGTTGGAGTCTCAGGCAATGCAGGTCAAACTAATTATGCAGCTGCTAAGGCTGGTCTGATAGGTTTTAGTAAGGCTCTGGCCCGTGAAGTTGGCTCACGTGGTATCACCATTAATGTGGTGGCCCCTGGGTTTATCAATACGGACATGACTCGTGCATTGCCTGAGGCTGCACGTGAAGCCTTGTTGAGCCAGATCCCATTAAGTCGCTTAGGCCAGCCGGAAGAAGTTGCCAGCGCGGTGGCATTTTTGGCCTCAGCCGGTGCCGCTTACATTACTGGTGAGACCATACATGTCAATGGCGGCATGTATATGGCATGAACAGATTTTAATCACGTTAAATAATTAAGAGATTAAATATAGCCTAGTTATAGTAACGATATGTGCACGTGTTATATTGGTGTTGGCAACAGCGACAATAATTCAATACAATACGGGCACATGGCGTTCGTATTGAACAAAGATAACCGGAGGATTAAACCGCATGAGCAGTGTTGAAGAACGCGTAAGAAAGATTGTTATTGAGCAATTAGGGGTTAAAGAAGACGAAGTGAAAAATGACGCTTCTTTTGTCGATGATCTGGGAGCCGATTCACTGGATACAGTTGAATTGGTCATGGCTTTGGAGGAGGAGTTTGAAACTGAAATTCCTGATGAAGAAGCAGAAAAGATTACGACTGTTCAGCAAGCGATTAACTATATTAATTCAAACGCCAGTTAATCGGTTGTTAGAAAGAAAATCTGGCCGCATCTACATTTTGTTGATGCGGCCTTTTATTTTTATTGTCCTGAATTGAGGAGGCCTCCTTGGCTAATCGTCGCGTAGTGATTACGGGTGTCGGTATGCTTTCCCCGCTGGGTTTGGATGTAAAATCTTCCTGGGAAGGTGTTCTGGCAGGAAAGAGTGGTATTGCACCATTAACCCACTTTGATGTTAGTGCCTTTCCCACCCGTTTTGGTGGCTCGGTCAAAGGTTTTGACGTCAGTACCATTATGTCAATCAAGGATGCCCGTAAAATGGATCCTTTTATCCATTATGGTATTGCAGCTGGAATCGAGGCAGTGGAAGATTCAGGCATTGAAGTGACAGAAGAAAATGGTCATCGAATCGGAGTGGCCATCGGTTCAGGTATCGGTGGTTTGACTACCATCGAAAAAAATTACGAGGCCTATAAGAAAGGGGGGCCCAGAAAATTCTCTCCTTTCCTTATTCCTGCCAGTATTATCAACATGATTTCCGGCAACCTGTCGATCCGTTACGGCTTCAAGGGACCGAACATTGCCATTGTTACGGCCTGTGCAACGGCGACTCATAGCATCGGTGATGCATCTCGCATGATCGAATATGGTGATGCGGATGTGATGATCGCCGGAGGAGCCGAGATGGCCACTAGCGTTTTAGGGCTAGGGGGCTTTGGTGCTGCCAGGGCCTTGTCCAGCCGCAACGATGATCCTGAAACGGCCAGCCGTCCCTGGGACAAAGACCGTGATGGTTTTGTTTTGAGTGATGGTGCGGGCATTGTGGTACTGGAAGAATATGAAGTTGCTAAAAAACGCGGTGCTAAAATATATGCTGAAGTGGTGGGTTATGGCATGAGCGGTGATGCCTACCACATGACATCTCCATCTCAGGGTGGTGAAGGGGCCGCACGCTGTATGCAGGCTGCTATGAATAATGCAGGTGTTAACCCGGATCAGGTCGATTATGTCAACGCACATGGTACATCGACCCTAGCGGGAGATGCAGCCGAGGTACAGGCAGCCAAAAGCACGTTTGGTGCCTATGCATCAAATATTGCTATGAGTTCAACAAAGTCCATGACGGGCCACTTGCTGGGTGCTGCGGGTGGTATTGAGGCCATTTTTACTGCCCTGTCGATATGTGATCAGGTGGCTCCACCGACTATTAATATCCAGACACCAGACCCTGAATGTGACCTCGATTTTGTGCCGGATACAGCTCGCCAGATGAAAATCGATGTGGCCTTGACCAATTCATTTGGCTTCGGTGGTACCAACGGTACACTAGTACTGAAAAAGCTGGATTGATAACGGGGCTGGCACTGTTTCTGATATTGTGGAATCGTTGTCATGACCTCAGTGTTGTCTGAAGAACAGGTCATCATTAAACGATGGCCTGTTTATCTGGATTTACTTTCCTTGCACAGGGGCAGCCCTGTTCGTTATCCCTACCTGTTGGCCAGCACTTCACAAGCTTCGACTAATTCCTCTCAATCATCATCGACCGATCGTTATGATATTTTAATGGCTTTTCCCCAGGCTCGCCTTGAGTTATGGCCCAAAGGCTTACTGAGTTCAGAAGGATTGAATACGACAGCAAGCGGGTTTTTATCTGCGCTTGATGATTGCTGGCGAGAGGCGGCTAATCATAAACATCCTCATCACACTGATTTACCTTTTAGTGGTGGTTGGTTTCTCTACCTTGGTTATGAATTGGCAGCCGAAGTGGAGCTCATACTCAAGCTTCCCATGGATCATCATTCTGCCCTTCCTATTGCGACTGCCGTGCGTATTCCACTTGCGGTGATTAATGATCGCTATGAACAGGTAACCTGGTTGGTTTGTGAGAAAGGCTATGGAAATCTGTTAGAAACACTAACGCATGATATTGAGCAGTTAGATACAGCATCATTCCGTTGTGATCACCCGCAGGTTTCATTGCAAGAAGCAGAGCCTGAACAATTCATTAATGATGTCGCAAGGGTGAAAGATTATATTCGCGCAGGTGATGTTTTTCAGGTCAATTTGTCTCGTTGCTGGCAAGCTTATGTTGATAATAGCATTTCAGCCCATAGCATTTTCAAACAATTATCAAAATCCAATCCGGCACCCTATGCTGGACTGGCCCAATTTGATAATGCTGCCATTATTAGTTCTTCACCTGAACGGCTGGTGCGAGTCAAACATAATGTCGTTGAGACGCGGCCTATCGCCGGAACTCGCCCACGTGGAAGTGATGCAGAGAGTGACGAGCATAATTTGCAGGAACTTATCGGTCACCCCAAGGAGCGGGCTGAACATGTTATGTTGATCGATCTGGAAAGAAATGATCTGGGTAGGGTATGTCAACCTGGAACTATGGAAGTGAATGAACTGATGGTGCTGGAAAGTTATGCCCATGTGCATCATATTGTTTCTAATGTGCGGGGTGAATTAAAACCGGGATGTAGCCCCGGTGAGGTAATTCGGGCGGTTTTCCCTGGAGGTACGATTACGGGTTGCCCCAAGGTTCGTTGCATGCAAATCATTGCGGAACTGGAACAGCAAGCACGTGGTGCTTATACGGGCGCTATGGGGTATCTGAACCATAATGGTGATATGGATCTGAATATTTTGATTCGTTCTATTGTAATGGATAAAGGTAAGATTTCATTTCGTGCGGGTGCCGGACTTGTGACAGATTCGATTGCGGAACATGAACTGGAAGAAACACGAGCCAAGGCCAAGGGTATGCTGCTGTCATTGCAGGCTGAAACGGTATGATTAAACATATATTGCTTAATGGTGTGCAAACATCAAAAATTAGCATCCAGGATCGCGGTCTGCAATACGGTGATGGTCTGTTTGAAACTATGCGTGTTCAGCACGGACAGATTATCTTTTGGGCATACCATTGGCAGCGTTTACAGAAAGGATGTATGCAACTGGCGATTCCCTTGCCCGACAAGGGTTTGCTGGAACAGGAAATGAACTCACTGGTCTCGACTGAACCGCAAGCTGTGCTGAAATTGATTCTTACACGTGGTAAAGGTGAGCGGGGTTATGTCTTACCCGAACTCATTAATCCTTCACGTATCCTTATGTTATCAAACAGTTCTGATTATCCAATGGATTACGGGCAAACCGGGATATGTGTTTATTCCTGCAAAACCCAACTCGGCCTTAACCCTGTGTTAGCGGGTATAAAACATCTTAATCGCCTTGAGCAGGTACTGGCTCGGAATGAATGGCAAACAGGGGAATATCAGGAAGGTCTTTTGCAGGACATAGAAGGGCATGTTATTGAAGGGACTATGAGTAATATTTTTTGGGTGAAAAATAAGCAGCTTTTCACCCCGGATCTTTCTCGTAGTGGTGTGGAGGGTGTGATGCGTAAAATTGTGATGGAACTTGCGAAAGTCAGCTCCATTTCGATTAACATCGGCTTATGGTCAGAGAATGAGTTATTTGATGCCGAGGAAATTTTTATTGTAAATAGTTTGATTGGTATATGGCCTGTAAGCTATATATTCAACAGGACATTTCCAATCGGACCTGTGACCCAACAATTACAATTCATGTTACAGGCAGAATATGATATTTAAATTACCTCAAGTTTTTTTTTCACGATTCAATAAAATTAATTTTCGTCAACGACTTTTATTGATTGTTATTGCCGGTGTGGTGTTATTTAGCTTTGCCTTGTTTGATTATCTGAGCGCAATGAATACACCATTGATCATAACGGGTGAGACCGTTAAGTATGAAGTAAGTGCGGGTTCTAACCTGACCAAAATTGTTTATGACCTCAAGAAACAGGGCTATATCAATAAACCGCGTTACTTGCTGTTCTATGCTCGGTTTCAGGGCTCTGCTGATAAAATTAGTACCGGTGAATATTTGATCAAACCTGGTGTTAGCGCCCGTGAATTTCTTAAACAGGTGCTGACAGGTAAGGTCATTCAATATGCTATTACCATTGTTGAAGGCTGGAACATTTATCAAGTTCTGGAGGTGATAAATAATCATCCACATATTATTCATAGTTTGCATGGGCTTTCTCATGAACAGATTATGGCAAAAATTGGTTATCCCAATATGCACCCGGAAGGCCGCTTTTATCCCGACACCTATCACTTTCCGAAAGGCCTCACGGATGTACACTTTCTGCAACGGGCATATACCGCCATGCAGAATAAACTGGCCACAGAATGGCAGAAGCGTGATGTTGGTCTGCCTTATAAATCACCTTATGAGGCTTTGACCATGGCTTCGATTGTGGAGAAAGAAACCGGTCAAGCCAATGAACGACGAGCCATTGCAGGCGTGTTCATCAGAAGGCTGGATAAACGTATGCGCTTACAGACTGATCCCACTGTCATTTATGGCCTCGGGCCAAAATTTGACGGTAATATCCGTCGGCGTGATCTGAAAAAAGATACCCCTTATAATACCTATAGGCGTCATGGTTTGCCGCCTACACCGATTGCCATGCCTGGCGGTGAAGCCATCCATGCTGCAATGCATCCGGCTGAAGGTCATACCTTGTACTTTGTCTCAAAGGGTGATGGTAGTCATTATTTCTCAACCACACTGGATGAGCATAATCAGGCGGTCATCAAGTATCAATTAAAAGGTCGTAAGCGCAATTTTTCGTCGTTTAATGCCAAAACCGGCAAGACAAAAGAATAATATATAATAATGATGCGCGGAAAATTCATTACCGTTGAAGGGGTAGAAGGGGTGGGCAAGACCACCAATATCGCCTTTATTGAACGCTATTTCATACAGGCCAGACAGGACATCTTCCTGACCCGTGAACCGGGCGGCACGCCCCTGGCAGAAAAGATACGCGATCTGTTGCTCGATGCCCGGCAAACCAGCATGACAAATGATACGGAGTTGTTATTGATGTTTGCCGCACGTGCCCAACACCTGAATGAAAAAATCCTCCCGGCTCTGGAGGCTGGCCAGTGGGTTATTTGTGATCGCTTTACCGATGCCACTTATGCCTATCAGGGTGGGGGGCGAGGTATCAGTAAGACCCGCATCGCTGTTCTGGAAGACTGGGTGCAAGGGGATCTTCGGCCGGATCTGACCTTGATACTCGATCTACCTGTCGCAGAAGGTCTTAAACGGGCTGGACAACGTAGTGCCCCGGATCGCTTTGAACAGGAAAAGCAGGTATTTTTTGAGCGTGTTCGGGCGAGTTATCTGGAGTTGGCTCGACAGGCACCAGAGCGATATCGAATAATCGATGCCAGCGGCAGCATTGACAAGGTACAATCTCGTATCAAAGAAGCCCTTGATGAGTTAATGACCTGATGACAAATTTATATCCTTGGCAAACGTCACAGTGGAGCCAATTTCAACAGCGTCGACAAAATGGCCAATTACCCCATGCCTTGTTATTACACGGGCCGGAAGGTATCGGTAAAGAGGGTTTTGCACGCCTCGCTGCGAGGGCGTTATTGTGTGAACAACCCAATACCGAAGGCTTGGCCTGTGGCCAATGCAAATCCTGTCGGCTTATCGAGGCAGAGAATCATCCTGATTTCATTGTTATCCAGCCAGAGGAGGCCAGTAAGGCTATCAAAATAGATCAGATCCGTGATCTCATTCAACGGATGGCCCTGAGTCCACACTTTAGTGGTAACCGTATAGTGCTGATCACTCCGGCGGAAAAAATGAATCTGGCCGCATCCAATGGCCTGCTTAAAACCCTGGAGGAACCTCAAGATAATACCGTTATTTTCCTGGTGACTTCACAAAATTCCAGACTGTCTGCTACCATCCGCAGTCGTTGCCAGATGCTACGTTTTGCCTTACCGGATTCAGCCGTGGCTTTAAGGTGGCTCAAAGACTCGCTTGAAAATCATTCTCAGGCAGAACAGTTGCTGATGACCGCCAATGGCGCCCCCCTTTTGGCCTGTCAAATGGCTGGGGATGAGACTATTCGGTTTCGACAGCAGGTGCTAAAGGATCTGATGGCCATTTCAGCCGGTAACAAGCAGGCTATGGCAGTTGCCAATGAGTGGCTAAAGCAAGCCCATGACAAGACGCTACAATGGGTGTATCACTGGGTTTGCGATATGATCCGGATTAAGTGTGGGGATGAACGCTTTGTCATCAATCAGGATATTGCTGCTCAGTTGCAAAGCTTCGCACAAACGATAGACTTAAACAGGTTGTATCAATTTCTTGACCAATTGAGTCATGCCATCCGCTTACGGCAAACTTCAGTAAATGAACTATTGCTACTGGAAGGATTGTTATTGAACTGGACCTATTTAAAAACGAGCAAGAAACAGGAACGAGCATAATATGGCAGATATACCAGTAGGCATTGGGGCAAGGCAGGGCATATTATCTCTGACTATAAAAGATAAAAGTGCGCTTTATGCCGCGTACATGCCTTTTATAAAAAATGGTGGCTTGTTCATTCCTACCAATAAAACTTACAAGTTGGGTGATGAAGTTTTTATGTTATTAACCTTGATGGATGAAACTGAAAAATTGCCCGTGGCAGGCAAGATTATTTGGGTCACCCCAAAAGGTGCGCAGGGAAACCGGGCTGCCGGTATTGGTGTGCAATTCAGTAAACAAGATGGTGGCGGAGCACGAACCAAGATTGAAACCTATTTGGCAGGTGCACTAAAATCTGACCGACAAACCCACACGATGTGATACGGCTAGCATCAGTGTTACAAACTAATAGCCTTTATTTTTTATGACTCACTTTCTTGTAGATTCCCACTGTCATCTTGACCGGCTTGACCTGTCACCATTTGATGGCCGACTTGAAAATGCCTTGCAAGCGGCCAGTGAACAAGGTGTCGGTCATTTGCTATGTGTCTGCATTGACCTTGAACATTTTGAAGATGTATTACAAGCCGCCAGACAATTTTCTAATGTTTCTGCCTCGGTGGGTGTCCACCCGAATGTCCAGCCGAATGAAACTGGCGGTAAAGAACCGACTGTGGAAGAATTAGTTGAGCTGGCCGATGATGAACATATTGTGGCTATAGGTGAAACGGGGCTGGACTATTTTCGTAGTGAAGGTGATCTGACGTGGCAACAGGATCGATTCCGTAACCATATTGCGGCAGCCAGACAAACCGGCAAACCTCTCATTATTCATATGCGTGATGCGGCTGAAGATACGCTGCAAATTTTAAAGGAAGAAAAGGCTGATGAAGTGGGCGGTGTCATGCATTGTTTTACGGAAAATAGGGACGTTGCTAAAACAGCGCTGGACTTGAATTTTATGATCTCATTCTCAGGCATTGTGACCTTCAACAGTGCAAAGGAATTAAAAGAGGTTGCAAAGATGGTACCGTTGGATCGCATGTTGATTGAAACTGATTCGCCCTATCTAGCCCCCGTTCCATATCGCGGTAAATCAAATCAACCAGCCTATGTCAGGCTGGTTGCTGAACATGTTGCTGAATTGAGGCAAAGTTCACTGAATGAAATCGCCACTGCAACCACACAAAATTATTTTAGTCTGTTTGGTAAAGGGCTTGCATGAAAGTCTTTTCTTCCAATACGGCGGTAAAAATTGGCTTAACATGAGAAAAAACTGACAAGTATAAAATGTACAATACCCGGCAAATTACTAGCATCGTCATTGGATCCCTGATATTTGGGTTATTTGTCTGGTTTCAGACCACCAACTATGATTCTGCCGTTAACCTACGCCAACGACTCGAACTGCTTGCCTTTGATCTTCGCCTTAGTGCGACCCTTCCAAAAAATATACAACAGGATAAACGTATCGTCATCATTGATATTGATGAAAAGAGTCTGCGTTACGAAGGACGTTGGCCATGGTCAAGAGCCAAGATGGCCGACCTGGTTGAAAAACTATTTAGTAAGGGTGCTGTGGTGGTTACATTTGACGTGATGTTCTCAGAACCTGAAAGAAACAGTGCCAAAACAGTTTTGAATCAATTGGATAACAGTATACCCGGTGCGGCAATTACAAAAAGAGTGTTAAAAAGCCGCCTGAGCGATTTTGATAATGATGCAAAATTCGCTAAAAGTTTGCAGGGCAAAGATGTTGTACTAGGGTATATTTTTCATCGAGGCAAGGTTAAACCGATCGGCTTGTTACCTAAAAGTCTTGATGCTGATAATTTGCCAGTTATAAAAGAATCTACGATTACTGAAATGCATGGTTATACGGCCAGCTTACCCGTATTGCAAATAGCAGCGAGGCATGCCGGTTTTTTCTCATTGGATACAGATCCAGACGGGATCATTCGACGTGTTCCTCTGGTTATCAAATATGAGGATAAAATATATTCTTCATTGGCTCTAGAAACGGCAAGAGTTTATCAGTTGATCGACAAGATTAATGTTTTGACTGATGACATTGCTGGTATCACTAATATAACAGGCATTGGGCTCAGCAAGGAACGGATCATTCCGACCGATGGCGAGGGACGTGTAATTATCCCATTTAAAGGGCCGTTTAACTCCTTTCCGTATATATCAGCGACTGATGTCATTCACGACAAGGTACAAGATAGGGTGCTGACCAATGCCATTGTGTTGATAGGCACGACAGCGGAAGGTCTGTTTGACTTGCGAGCGGTGCCCATGCAAAGTGTCTACCCTGGTGTTGAGGTACATGCCAATATCATCGCAGGGATACTTGATAATGAATTCCCTGCGGAACCAGCCTGGGCCAGTGGGGCTAATCTTATGGTGGTGGTGGTGACCGGGTTATTGCTGGTTTTTGTTCTGGCCTATTTGACCAGCCCTTTTAAGAAAATATTCTTTGCTCTGACCATCATCTCGGTGGTGACCTTTTTTAATATTTGGATGTGGACGGAACACGGTATTGTATTGGCCATTGCCTTACCTTTGCTATTGGCCTTTTTTCTTTCGGCCACTAATCTTGCCTATGGTTTTCTTACCGAAGCGGAAAGCAAATCGCAACTGCAAGATATGTTTGGCCAATATATACCGCGTGAGTTGGTCTCTGAAATGACAGACAACCCAAAACATTATGGTTTCGAAGGCGTGAGCCGGGAAATGTCGGTGCTATTTGCCGATATCTGTGGTTTTACCACTATTTCCGAATCGCTTACCGCAGGTAAATTAAAAGACTTGCTAAACCGATTCTTTACACCTATGACACGTGTGATCTTTGAATCTCGCGGTACGATTGATAAATATGTGGGCGACATGATTATGGCATTCTGGGGAGCCCCTTTGGTGGATGAAGATAATGCAGCTAATGCGGTGGAAGCGGCCTTTGGTATGCTCGAAGAGGTAAAAATTCTTAAGAAAGAGTTTTTGGCAGAAGGTTTGCCGCCATTCGAAATTGGTATTGGTATTAATACTGGCGTTATGAATGTGGGTGATATGGGTTCAGAATATCGTCGTGCCTATACCGTTATTGGTGATTCAGTTAATCTAGCCTCTCGTCTTGAAGGTCTGACTCGTTATTATGATTTGCCCTTGGTTATAGGTGAAAAAACCTTTGAACAAGTTGAGCACCGTTTTATATGTCAGGAATTGGATCTGATTATTGTGAAAGGGACATCACGCCCAATTAAGGTTTACAACCCGATATGTCGGGTAGGGGAAGAAGATAAGGCGCTGGTGAATGAATTGGCACAGAATCAGGAGGCTTTGCGTTTCTATCGTACCCAGAACTGGCGTGCTGCTAATGAGATTTTTGAGAAACTGGTTGTGGTAAATGAAAAACCACTCTATCAGTTGTATCTGGATCGAATTGAGTGGTTTAGAAAGAACCCGCCTGGACCCCAATGGAACGGGGTCTTTGAGCGGCGGGAAAAATAGCATTATTGTGTTGCGACAAAATCACCTTCCGCAACCATGGTCGAGTCATTATCATTTACGACATTAAAACTGCCGACCATTTGTTCAGCATTGGCACCTGCAAATGAACCGCTTACGGTACCTGATACCGGGTCGATACTATTAACAATCGAACCAGAGTCAACATTCATACTGAAGCCTGCGCCATTGACACCATTACTTGTAGAGGGGCCGCCACTAAAGTTGATGGCCCATGAGTTTGCTCCAGCACTGGTATTGAACGTCATGGTGCCGTTGACTGTCGCAGCTGCAAAGTCAACAGTTGCATTATATGCAAAGCTAGTAATGTCACTTGTGCTGCCGCTGGCTGAAACACTGGCCACATTGGTGGTATAAGCTGATATGCCTGATGTAGGCATGGTTACACCAAAGCCTGGGATGGATGGATCATTCCAAATATCATCTGGAGCTAGAGCAGGGCCATCTGCAGCCATTGTGAGTGACGATGTATCATTGCCACTATTTTTGCTTAAATCAGGTTTGATTTGGGGCCGAGTATCATTAACAATAATGGCTGGTGGATCAATTTGACCCTGTGGTTCGACATTTGAACTCTGAACCATAGCAAAGTTATAGTCAGCGCCTAAACCCAGATCGATTTGACCGGCATTATTAGACAGGGTGACACCACCATCCCACAAGGCAACAAACAACTGGTTGTTGTTAATCACGGCTTCATAATGCGTACCACGTATCCCAATGGTTGCCATGCTGGTAATAACCTTGTATTTCTCTTTGCCGATTGCTCCGGTAATGGTACGGAAACCACCTTTGAGCAGGTTCAGCAAACTGCCTTCATCAGATTTGGCTTGACCATAACTGTATTTTTGGATATTTAATTCTGAATCAGGACGCATTGATATTACTGCTCCATCAAGGAAGCGAACCTGGGCATGGCCTTTTTGGCCGGTTACCAGCGTATCGCCGACAAATACTTTGGAGCGACGATTCAGGCTACGTTTTTTTAATGTACTGTCAACGGCATAAAAATCACCTGTAACGACGATTACAATTGCAGCTTCATCTTTGGCGTATGCGTTGGGTATGGCGATGATGGTAGTCAACATCACGATGGCCCAGGTAAGTACGATTCTTTGTACTGTTTTCATTGTCTTACCCTCCAGGGTGCGTCCTGCATTCATTATTGGCTACAAACATCTTACTGCGTTTGCATATGTGTTTACAGATTTGCCGTCTTGCCTCTGATGTATCGGATAATAAATGTAAGGTTTAGAATACTCGTAGTTGAACTGTGACCTTGTACCATATAATCAGTTAATGTGTGACATTAGTAATGTTAATAACTATAGTTGATCCTGGTAAACAGGGTGGTTCGGGTATAGGTATATAACGGAACACTGGAGTTTGATTCTGTATGTCCTGCCTGACTGAGCAGAGTCCAGTCACGTGTTATGTGCCACCGCCAGGCTAGTTCATAATGGGTGTAGTCATCCTTTCTCTTATTAGTAAAAATCCAGGGTTTTTGGTGGTATTTAGATATCTGATAAACCACTTTTGGTGTTATTGAGTGTCGTTGCGAGATCTGAACTGGAAATAGGATTTGTGCCCCCCAGTATTCCCGTGCATTGAATTTATACAAGTTATTTGTAGCGGTTTCATCACCATAGAATAAGGCGTATTGTTGGTTAAATCCGGATTTTTTATTAGAGAAACCAAATGCAATACTGGCGGCGACAAAATCCACATCCAGTGGTGTTTTGTAAGGGTTACGGATTTCACCATATTGCAGGTTATAGGCAGAAAAAGAATCGCTACTGGTACGGTTTAAAGTGGTACTGATACTAAAGACTTTACGTAACTGTTTTTCATCTAGCCACATGGTTTGGTATGACAAGGGGATTGATATTTTACCTATAGCGGTAAGATGGCTATATCCAATATTGGCATCAGCTGTCTGGGTATCAAATTGTTTATTATTATTGTCCCTGTTGGTGTAACCTGCACCGCTAAAAAAATTGGAATTAATATTGAAATTATAGTTATAGTGCAGACGGTTGCTGATCTCGGTGAAACTATCTGAGGTTTCTTTATCAACGCCATCTGTTGGTCGGTAGGTCCCGATAGACAATTCAATTTCAGATTCATTGGTCGCGCTGTTTATATTGCTGTCCCAACCTTGCTTGAGTGTCAGAATACCTCTGAGACTGTGTTTTCTCGAGCCGATTTTTTCGTCTATCCTTTCAATATAATGATGGATGTTTTGCCTGATGTTGCCGGGAGGACTGGATTGTAAGGCTGCACTAAATAATTGTCGTGAGGTTTCCAATTCTTCGATTTGATAGTAGGCGATAGCCAATTCAACCTGAGCCAGATTATTGCCTGGTTGGTTTATCAATACTCGTTCATAGGCAAAGATGGCCTCATGTGGATAGCCTAGCTGTAGCGCAGTACGGGCAAGAAGAAGATCATAGCCTGGTTCGCCCATATGATAAAATTCTCGTGTAGTGAGAATTTTATAGATTTGCTCAGGCTTGTTTTCCTTTAAAAGTTGTTTGGTGTCCAGTACTTCATCGGCATATGCCGGGGAAGCAAGGTATTGACCCAAATGTAATGTCAGGAAAATATAAAATAGCTTTAGTGCCATCGGGCTGCATCTCAGACTCTTATATTTGTGAACGGGTTCAACAAATCAGTTCTAGAAATATCGGCCATATCTGGTGAGTCATTAATTTTTATCCGGGTGTATGATGGCTTCAGAAGGTACCTGATTTAGTCCCTGATCCAGTAAATACGCTGTAAATCCACGCTCATTGAGAATATAGCAGGCAGATGAACTGCGTGATCCTGTGTCACAATACATAATATATGCAAAGGTATTATCAAGGGTTTCTATTTGATCACGTATAGAGTAGAGGGGAATATTGAGACTGTCTGTCAGATGATTGTGCCTGTATTCATTTTCTGTCCTGACATCAATCAATCTGGCACTATTGTTCATCATTGTGAGTGCCTCCTGGTATGAGATTGACTTCATTACCGGGTTTTTCAACAGTTCAATAAAATCTAGCTTGGATAATCGTGCCAGTTCGCCAGCTTCCTGCATGATTATCGTGGCATTACGCAGGGTGTCTGCAACCAGTGCCTCCTCACCAAAGGCCGTGCCTGGGTCTAATTCAGCAAGTTTGGATGGGCAGGCATTGTCATCAGTGTTGAAACGATAAACAGCCGCTTTGCCTGTTTTAATAACATAGTAATAAGCTGCCTCAGTATCTTGTTCAATAACAATCTCGTCTTGATTAACCTGAATATTTTCAAATCGCAAGAACATCGCCTGAATATTGCTTGGTGGAATACGTTGAAATAATTCAAGTTCAAGAATTTTTGACATCCAGTCAAATTTGTTTTCGTCATTTGATTCTTTTATGGGTTGACGCAATAACGGGGTTGTTGTCTGATCCCATGTCAAAAGGATATCTAATATTTGACTATTGATTTTTATGTAATTAATGGTGGTGTTGGTTTGAACCGTATATTTATTAGACTGATCATAGCCGATAGGAAAGCGGCAGCGTGGATCTTCTGATGTTAAAATTGTTTTATCATTGAACGAATCTATTAATGTTATTTGGCCAGATAGAAGATAGAAGGTGAAGTCATTTTGTTCACCAGAAGGAAATAGGGTTTTATTGGCAGGCATTTTTCCTAACAGGATATGCTTGAGTAGACCTTTTTGGTTTTGTTCTTTTTTAATGTCACAAAGTGGAATTAACGTCTCGATATATTTTATTAATTGTTCTGTCATATCTGTAAAAGAAGGAGAGGTCAAGGGTTATTTATCAACAGGTCGTGGTCGGCGAACATCGTCAATAGCAACATAGGTGAGGGTGGCTTCAGCTACTCGTATAATTTCAAAATCATCAATAAATCGTTCGGAGAAGGCCTGGATGCCCACCTGTATAGATGTTGTTCCAACTTTTGTTACATTAGAAAAAATACTTACTAAATCGCCGACAAAGACGGGGTTTAAAAAAAGAAATTCATTAACAGCGACCGTTACGATTCGACCGTTGGCCCTTTTGAAGGCAGCAACACTGCCTGCAATATCCACTTGTGACATAAGCCAGCCGCCAAATATATCTCCTTTGGAGTTGGTGTCTGTTGGCATGGCAAAGACACGTATTGCGGGTTGCTTGTTATGTGGAAATTCCAAAGTGGTTAATGCCCTATGTAAAGTTCATCCACTTGAGTTGAAAATTTTTCCATTAGATTGTTTCTTTTTAAACTCATTTTAGGGGTGATTAAGCCATCTTCTATTGTCCATGGTTCGAGTGTGTTATACACACGGACAATTTTGGCATAACCAGGAAAATCGTGTAGCTTGGTATTAATACGTTGCATAATTATTTCATTGACTCGATCACTATTTAAGCTCTCTGGCGCATTGTCTGGCACCCCCGCTTCATTTGCCAGGTTTTGCCATTGCTCGAGATTTAACACCATTATCGCACTTAAGAAGGGTTTTCCTTCACCGATGACCATCATCTGTTCAAATAGCGTATCTGTGGCAACAGCCATTTCAACATCGGTGGGAGGAACCTTTTCACCATTGGATAGCACGATGATTTCCTTGATCCGGCCTGTGATATAAATATGCTCATTTTCAATGCGAGCAATATCACCGGTATGCAACCAGTCATCATTATCGATAATGTCCTTTGTGGCTTGTTCATTATCCCAGTAACCCAACATGACATTTGGTCCTTTGACCAAAAGTTCATCCCGTTTGCCCAGTTTGACGCTTATACCGGGCAAGGTTTGCCCAACACTGGCTGGATCATTGTCGGCTAAACGATTGGTGGAGACGACAGGGCTTAATTCGGTCATACCGTAGCCTTGACTGATTTCAAGACCAAGACCAATAAATGTTTTGGCAATGTTCAGCGTTAAAGGGGCACCACCGCTGACAGCAAGCCGCATATTTCCGCCGAGCTTGGCCATTATTTTTTTTGCTACCAGAAGATTAAGTATTGGCCACAAGAGTAATTTTGGTTGCCAGTTTGCTTTACCTTGTCTGATCAAGAATCTCTGCCAACCAATATCGACAGTGGCGGCAAAAAGTTTTTGTGCAATAGGTGACTTTGCTGCAAGCTGGGTATGAATTTTATTATACACGCGTTCAAAAATACGAGGGACTGTAACAAGTATAGTTGGTTTAATGGTTATCAAATCCTCAGCCAATAGTTCAATTGAACGGGCATAGTTAATGGTGCTGCCTGTAATCATGGGCATGTAGTACCCGGCGGTTCGTTCAAACATATGTGACAAGGGCAGAAAGGATAAAAATTGGTCCGACGTAAAAAATGTATCACACATAGAACTGGCGTGTGCATTGGAAAGAATATTATGGTGGCTAATCATCACGCCTTTCGGCCGTCCTGTTGTGCCCGAGGTATACACGATGCTGGCAAGTCCATTACCGTTGATATCAGGTTTTGGCAATGGTTCACTGGATACGGGCAACCAGTCTTCACTGTAGTTTAGACGAGATTCTGTGTGGTCAGTTATTTTATCCAGGCTAATGAATCGCTTGATGCGGGCAAACTGTTCAATTGAAATTTTGAGTGATTGCCATTGTTCATCTGTTTCAAATAACAGAATCTTGATGTCTGCATTCTGTGTGATATAAGCAATGTTATCAGTACGATCATTGGTATAGAGTGGGACGATTACTAATCCGGCAGCGAGTGCGGCTTGCTCATAAATGACCCAGTGCGGACAATTACATAACATCAGGCCAGCCCGGTCACCTTTAGCCAGGCCCTCATTTTCAAGAGCTGTTTTCCAGCGAGAAATCTGTTGGGCGGTTTGTTGCCAACTCAGCTCAGCCCAGCTTGAGGTTAATTTGTTATAATAACGATAGGCAATATTATCAGGGCTACGTTTTAAACGCTCGTAAAACAAACCGGGCAAACTAACGGCTTCTTGTGGTGAAATTATGTCAGCTGACTTTTTCATTGATATTTTCTCCCCTTTTTACCTATTTGTTATTATTTATAGTTGTTGCCATTCTTTATCGGCAGCAAAGCGTGGGCCGTGTCGATGTTCGAGTTGATCCAGTAATTTGATGAGTTGATCTTTGCCCCGGCTGTCAATGTATTGGAATGGCCCACCTCGGAAGGGGGCAAAACCTGTGCCGAAAATTATCCCTCCATCGGCCAAATCTGCATCATCAACAACTTTATCTCGCAGACAGGCGACAGCTTCATTAAGTAATCGCATGATCAGGCGATCCTGGATATCAGTTGGGGCCGTGTAATCCTTTGGAATTGCGGGTTTTACAGGTTTACCTTTTTTAAAGGCATAAAAGCCTTTACCTGTTTTTTTACCGAGATCGCCTTTTTCAACCATTTTGCGCAGGCGATCCGGTACGCTGATTTCCATATGTTGTGACAGAATTTCAGCCACGTTCAGACAAATATCCAGGCCAACGGTATCGGCCAGTTCAATCGGTCCCATGGGCATGCCGTAATCAAGAGCGGCCTTATCGATTAAGGCCAGAGGGATGCCTTCACCTGCCAGTTCAACTGATTCCATTAGGTAGGGCATCAAAACTCGATTGACCAGGAATCCCGGTGTACTGGTGACAGGTAAGGGGAGTTTGTTAATCCGACGTGTAAAGGCGGCGGCCATTCTGGAAACATCATTGGAGGTTTTTGGGCAATGAACAATTTCTACCAGCGGCATCATGGCAACCGGGTTAAAGAAATGCAGGCCGACTAGTCGTTCTGGTTTTTTTAAAATGGTATTGAGTTCATCCAGGGGGATACTGGACGTATTGGTGGCGATAATGGCATCTTTCTTCAGCCTGGGTTCAATTTCGGCATACAGGTCTCGTTTGACCTGTGGATCTTCAAATATGGCTTCGATCACGATATCCGCTTTTTTCAGACCATCCCCTTTGATATCGGGTATCAGACGATCCAGTGCTGCACGGATAAGGTGCTTATCCTTGAGCCGTTTTTTATATAAACCAAAAGCCCGCTTAATGACCTTGGCCAAGGTTTCCATACTGCGATCTTGTAAGGTGACTTTAAAACCATTCAGTGCGCACCATGCGGCAATATCGCCCCCCATGACTCCTGCACCGATTACATGCACATGTTTGGGGTTGTAGTCACCGGTCTTGCCCAGTGATTTGAGTTGCTCGCTGAGCAGAAATACACGAATCAGGTTTTGTGCCGTCTTGCCGACGATTAAACCAACAAATGAATTGATTTCTTCCTGTAACATATATTGATGATCGTCATAACAACGAACCCATAGATCGATCATTGCAAAAGGAGAAGGGTAGTGTGCTCGGGATGCCTTCTTTTCCACTTTTTTGATTAGTAGTTTGGCAACCCAGGGACGAGCTCGTTTATGATTAAGAATGCGATTCCAAAAGGGTAACTTGAAGGGTTTGGGTGCCTTGAATATTACATTACGAGCGGCATTGATGTGGTGACGCTTGGGGACAGCATAATTAACCAGGCCGATTCTTTTTGCAATACGAGCCGATATATTGCGTCCAGTTAGTATGGCATCCAGACCATTCATAACACCGATTAAGCGGATCATTCGAACTGTGCCGCCAAAACCGGGATGAATGCCGAGTTTTACTTCGGGCAGGCCCATTTTACATTTTGGGTCATTATCGGCAATACGGTAACGACACGCCAATGCCAACTCCATACCGCCACCCAGGCAGAAACCGTGGATCAGGGCCACTGTGGGGCATGATAAATTTTCGATACTGTTGCATATAGAATGACCGAAATTCAGTGCTTCACGTGCCTGATCTTCTGTTTTGATTTCGGGGAATTCCTTGATGTCGGCTCCGGCAATAAAGCCACTTTCCTTGTCAGATAGAAACACTACGCCACGAGGTGGTTTGCTTTCCAGTTCATTAATAATATCTCGTAACTCATGTAATACGTCCTTAGATAAAACATTCGTCGGGCTGTTTTCCTTATCAAAATGCAACCAGACGATACCGTCGTTGTCTTGATTGATTTTCCAGTTTTTGTAATTATTATTTGTCATTAAATATCCCAACCCTAAACACGTTCAACCAACATGGCGCCACCCTGACCACCACCGATGCAAAGGCTGGCAATGCCTCGTTTGGCATTTTCACGTTCCAGTACTTTTAATAGATGCAACACAATACGTGCGCCACTGGCTCCGACCGGGTGGCCAATACTGACACCACCGCCATCAACATTTAATATAGATTGATCCAGCTCGCCGAGGGGTTCACTTAGTCCCAGTTCCTGGCTGCAATAGTCTTTATCTTGCCATGCCGCGAGACAGGCCAGTACCTGAGTGGCAAAGGCTTCATTGATTTCCCAGTAATCAATATCCTTTAAACTGAAATGATGACGCTGAAGGATCGGTGTAATTGCGTGCACGGGACCTAACCCCATTTGGGCGGGTTCCAGCCCGGCCCAGTTCGAGTCAATAATTTTGCCCAGGATCGGTAGCTTGAATTTTTTAACGGCATCTTCGCTGGCCAGGATCAACATCGCAGCACCATCGGTGATCTGGGCACTATTGCCAGCGGTGACACTGCCAAAGGGGCGATCAAATACAGGTTTGAGTTTAGCCAGTTTGCTTGGTTCACTATGACGACGGAGTCCATCATCAGCAGCAAAGGCATGGCCGTGCGTATCATAAATGGCTTCTATTTCATCCAGGTGTTTTTTATCTTGTGCGGCCGCGAGGCGTTGATGACTTCTCGCTGCGAAATTATCCATTTGTTCACGGGTGATACCGAAACGGTGTGCAATATTTTCTGCTGTCTGTCCCATGGACATCCCTATGACCGGATCGGTGAGGCCATGTATTAGTCCTATGACCGGTTTAAAAAATTTCAGACGTAAAGCCAGTAGAGCCTGGATACGTTGCTTCCAGTTTTTTGCTCCCATCCAGGCACCCAGCCAACCGACCATTTCATTGTTGAGTAATACCGGTGCATAGCTCATTGACTCTACACCACCTGCCAATACAATCTCGGCTCGACCCAGAGCAATATCTGTTGCGGCGCAGTCAAGGGCTTGCATGCCTGAGGCGCAATTGCGTTGCACGGTCCAGGCCGGGACATGTTTACCGCAACCTAAACGTAGTGCGATGACGCGCGCAATATTGACTTCATCTGGGCCGGGCATCACACAACCCATAATCACTTCATCAATATCTGATGGCTCAAAGGCTTGTCTGGCTAATAGCGGCAGGGCACAGCTAACGGCTAGATCGGCTGCTGGAAAGGGGCCAGGCTTGCCTTTAGCTTTGAGGAAGGGTGTACGGGAACCATCAACGATATAGACGGTTCGACCATTACTGTATGATGAAGTTTGATTTGTCGCAGGTTTATGGCTGGTTTCCATTGTAATGTCCGATGTTGTTGTGGTTTTTTTCTTTTTTACACTTGTTTTTTTCTCTACCACCCTCAAGCCTCCTTACTGAGATTAAATGGAAAATCATCAACTTGGATTACATCACTGCGTGCGGCTTCGGCCTCACGCATGATTTCTGCTTCTTCCAGAGTAATAATACTCTCTGCCACGCCTTTATCAATCAATCCATCCATACCATTAATACCCGCATCAAAATCGCGTGTTGCATTACGCAAGTGTTTCTCAATAGGTTCTGCCTTAATCACTTTTTTCAAGGCGTCTTCCATACGGCCAATAGGCTCATCCATTTCTGATGGCGCATACATCCCGGCTGTCAGACGATCACGTGTATCGGAGGGATTTAGAATAATATCGGCCACTTCATGCCCCAGTTTGTCGCTCGGTTGTGAAAAACACCGGCCCCAGGGGAATACCACCCAGCGCAGAATAAACATCACTGGACGATAGGGCATGTTTCTTAATAATCCTTCCATGGCTGTCTGGATATTGTATAGCGACTGATCGCAACCCCAGCGCATGAGGGGAACATCTTCTTTAGGGCAGCCATCATCTTTAAAACGTTTTAGCACGGCCGAGGCAAGATACAGTTCACTTAATACATCACCTAAACGACCAGAGAGTTTTTCACGGCGTTTTAATGAGCCTCCGAGCATCATCAGGGCCATATCTGCAACAAGGGCAAAGGCCGAACTCATGCGGGTCAGTTTTTGGTAATAACGACGAGTGGGTCCTTTGCCCGGAGAAGGGATAAGGTAGCCACCGGTTAGACCGTGGAACAGGGAACGCCAGAAATTACGCATGACAAAATAGACATGGGCTGTAAAGGCACGATCAAATTTATATAGTGAAACTTTGTGATCGACCTCGGCCATGGCTTCCATTTCCTGGAAGATATAAGGATGGCTGCGGATTGCCCCTTGACCAAATATGATCATGCTGCGAGTCAGAATATTTGCCCCTTCCACGGTGATGCTGATGGGCAAGGCCTGATAAACACGGCCTATGGTGTTACGTGGGCCGAGACAGATACCGGCTCCACCTTGCACATCCATGGCATCATTGACGATACGTCGCATGCCTTCTGTTAAATGGTATTTAACGATGGCTGAAATGACGGAGGGTTTTTCACCCATGTCCAGCGCACTTAGGGTCAGTGTTCTTGCAGCGTCCAGGGTATACGTCGTACCGGCAATGCGGGCCAGGGCCTCCTCTACACCTTCAAAACGGCCGATGGGCATTTTGAATTGACGGCGTACACGGGAATAGGCACCGACGACACGACTACACAGTTTACCCGCTCCGACACTTAGTGCAGGTAATGAGATAGAGCGACCATCAGATAGGCATTCCATCAACATGCGCCAACCCTGTCCAACGCGATCCGGTCCACCGATGACCCAGTCCATAGGGATAAACACGTCTTTACCCCAGTTTGGGCCATTCATAAATACCATGTTAAGGGGCATGTGGCGTCGGCCAATATTAACGCCAGGGTGATCTGTGGGGATTAAGGCTAGAGTAATACCAAGATTTTCCGTCTCACCCATCAGGTGATCGGGGTCATATAGTTTAAAGGCCATACCCAGAAGGGTCGCAACAGGGCCCAGTGTGATATAGCGTTTGTTCCAGGTCAGTTTGATACCCAGCACGTCCTTTTTACCATCATAGTCCTGTTTACAGGCGATACCGTAATCGGGAATCGAGCCTGCGTCACTGCCGGCATCCGGTGCGGTGAGGGCAAAACAGGGGATCTCTTGCCCCTTGGCAAGACGCGGCAAATAATGATCCTTTTGTTCCTCTGTGCCGTATTCCAGGATTAGTTTGCCAGGTCCCAGTGAGTTAGGCACCATAACCGAGACTGCGGCTGAAATACTGCGGGTGGCGATCTTCATCACTACGGCAGAGTGAGCCAGATTAGAATAATCCAGCCCACCGTACTTCTTGGGGATGATCATGCTAAGAAAGCCATTGTCTCTTATAAACTGCCAGGCCTCTTGCGGCATATCAAAATCTTCATTGGTGATTTTCCAGTCATCAAGTATTTTACAAAGCTGTTCGACGGGTCCATCAACATAGGCTTGTTCTTCTGGATTGAGTTTGGAAGGTGGGACATCAAGCAGTTTCTTCCATTTGGGTTTGCCGCTAAACAATTCTCCATCCCACCAGACTGAACCTGAATCGATTGCTTCACGCTCAGTTTGTGACATGGAAGGGGTTACCTTCTTAAAAAGCTTGAGTAGTGGTCCACTGATCCACTTGAGCTTAAGGCTGTCATTATTGTTGTTTTGGCTTTGATCATCCATACTCGTTATCCTTACATAAAATATTAGTTTGACTGATGTTTCTTTTGCTTGGTCGTCAGATTGGTCGATGTTTCATTTTCGGTAGAGATATTAGATTTGACAGTCTTATAATCTGGAAATTCACTGTTATCCGTTAATTCTATCGGCTCATGTGAGATCTTGGTATAGCAATTATTCAGGTCATTACAATAGACGTCTTCTTTTTCCCATGGCAGACGTTTATAAATGCTGACATCGTCTAATCCAAAAAACGGAAATTTGATAATATCGAAATAGGGTGAATAGTCAAAATCCTTGGGTGTATACAAACGCGGATTGCGTTGGAACAAACGAATCTTTCCATCCTTGGTTTTTTCAGCAAAGGGCAGGATAGGAAATTTTACTGAGTGAAAGGCCTCGGCTATCATGGTGGAGCATACTGTACGCGTAGGTTTACCAGGATTTTTGGCGAACAGGCTGGAACGCCAACGGCGTGGCAAAAAAGAATAAGGGAACATAAATCTCATTAAATCGAGTACTTGCCGTACATCATAATCAAGCCCAACCTGTTCTACTGCATAGTTAATGACTTGTTGTGCATCAAAAGGAGACAAATTCTTGGGCCGGCAAATACGAATATGCTCTTCTTTATATTTTTTTACTGGACTGACAATGGTGCCTTTACCCAACTCAGCTTCAATGATGAGCTGTTCATTCGGATCGCCATCATAGTGCGCCTTGACCTTATCGCGAGTGATCGTATCTTCGATATCGTATAAGCGGCCTATATAAAGTACAGCATGGGTCCAGGGACTCTGGGTTGCCAGTTTAATCACTTCAGAGACATGGCTGCGACCCTCATTAAGCAAGACATCGCCGGGTCTTAATTCATAACAAAGCCGATCAAAATCATACAAGTGGATGCTATGAGGTGTAGGGCTGACATCTTTCATCAATGCATGAGTGAGCCATTGGCTTAGTGTTCTTCGTAAACCGAAAAATTCCATTCTACCCTCATTACTAGTGTGCCTTTCTGTAACGAAAAACATCTTTATTCTTACTTGAATATAGATAATATGAACGATCAGTGCAGGTTAATTATAATTAATACATCACGGTTTAATATTAATCCACTTCACTGAGTGGGTAAGTTATCGGCAAGTTGGATAGCAGACTCAATTTTGTTTAATGGAGTATAGAAATGAGGGGAATAGCGAACACCACCTCCACGGTCTGCGCACATCACACCCTTGCCCATGAGATGGCTATACAGTTCGGTAGAATGAGCTTTTTTATGTGAGAACGTTACAATACCGGCATACTGACCGGTCTGGTTTGAGGTGATGGCCTGTAGATTTATACTGTTATCCAGTAAGTCAAAGATTTTTTTCACCCGCTTTAAGATGGCCCGTTCAATTTCATCTATGCCCACTTCCAGCAGTAGTGAGACACTGGCCCGTAAGGCATGACATCCCAGCATGTTAGGGCTGCCACATTCAAAACGCGCGGCAGTTTGGGCAGGTTGCCAGTCTGTGCGCGAAAAGTCATGGGCATGTTCCACCATATGCCAACCGTATTGATGAAGCTGAAGTTGATCACGCCATTCAGCACGACAATAAAATACGGCCAACCCTTCCGGCCCCAGCATCCATTTATGACCATCGGCCATCACAAAATCGGCCTGGCAAGCCTGCACATCAAATTGCACAGCACCAATACTCTGAATGGCATCAACACAAAACAGGATATCGTTTGAACGGCAATGTTGACCCAGGGTATTTAACTCCATTCTTAAGCCTGAGGCATATTGCACCGAACTGATCGCCAGCAGGCGAGTACGTTCGTCACAAGCATTGATTAAAGCCTGCTCCGGTGTCTCGGCAGATTGCAAGGAGATCTTTTTAACGACCACCCCATAACGAGCTAATGATTCCCATACAATGGTATTGGAAGGAAACTCCTGATCACTAATGATCACATTATCACCCGCCTGCCAACTCAAACCATGAGCAACAACGGATAAAGCCTCTGAGGTATTTTTAAGCAGGGCGATGTCATGTTCCGATGGGGCGTTGATCAACTTGGCCAGCATAACCCTGAGTTCTGCTTCATGTTTTACCCACTGGAGATAATTTTTTGAACCCATAGTGGCATTTTCTTCGGCAAACTCTATAACAGCCTGTCGAGTGCGGATTGGCCAGGGCGAGACGGCCGCATGATTAAGGTAAAGAATGTTCTCGTTTAGTGTGAACTCGGTTTGAATTATTTTTTCAAGTGTCATGGTGTGCCTTTAATCGTTTTTGTTAACCGGCCATTGCATTGAACCATAATGGTGCGGTTAATGAAACATCATGACCTGTAAAAGAGCATCATAGCGGAGCTCACCTATAATGCAACTCTAACTTATTGAATTAGATGAAGTAAAAAGTTGGCATCTATCTTGCTTTTAACAGGATATGAATAATCAAGCTGTCGTAATCAAGATGAAAAACAAAATTAAAGTGATGTTGGTCGATGAGAATTGCGGACGCTCTGCTGTAGTGGAACAGGCACTGCTCGATAATGGTTATGATGTCGTCGGACGGCTCACCACAGAAGAGGATATCCCTCTGGTGCTGCAAAAAATTGAGACTGATGTGGTGATCTTCTCTATGGAATCACCCAATGAAGAAGTCCTCTCCAGTATGCACAGCATTAATCAATACACCCCAAAACCGGTGGTGATGTTTACCGACAAGAGTGACAGCGCAACTATTGCAAAGGCCGTTAAGGCTGGGGTCAGTGCTTATGTGGTTGATGGTCTGAATGAAAGTCGCATCAAACCCATCATGGATGTTGCCATTGCCCGCTTTCGTGAATTTCAGGCATTAAAAGAAGAATTAACCCAGACCAAATTAGACCTGGCCGATAGAAAAATTATCGATAAAGCCAAGGGTATTATTATAAAACAACGTAACTGTAGTGAAGATGATGCCTATAAGGCTTTGCGTAAACTGGCTATGGATCGGAACGAAAAAATTGTTAGCGTTGCAAGGAGTGTGATCGAGGTATCTGAACTCTTAGTGTAAGAAAGCGTAAGAAAAATCAGCAACAAAAATTTTTAAAGGATATCAGCCAATGGCGGTTTGATATCCTAAAAGAGAGATCAATGTAGATCTCTAACTGGACAAAGGCGTCCGTACCGACTGAGCAATCAGTGCTGTACGGACGCCTTTTTATTTGGCTTTATTAATTGTTGGGGAAAAACAATGAATACCATGAGTTTAAGCAAAATAAAAAAATCACGCTTACAACAGCTATCCATGCTGGGAATGGCTGGTCTTTTTGCCTTGGGCTTTATCCAAACGGCGATGGCCGCAGTCGGTGCACCTGAAAAAGAAGATCTGAAATTCGGCTTTATCAAGTTAACTGACATGGCACCTTTGGCCATCGCCTATGAAAAGGGTTACTTCGAAGACGAAGGTCTGTATGTCAAGTTAGAAGCCCAGGCCAACTGGAAGGTCTTGCTGGATCGCGTTATTGATGGGCAACTTGATGGCGCGCACATGCTGGCCGGCCAACCTTTGGGTGCAACCATCGGCTATGGTACCAAAGCCGACATTATTACCGCCTTAAGTATGGATCTGAACGGTAACGGTATTACTGTCTCCAACGAAATCTGGAAACAGATGAAAAAACATGTGCCACACAAAAATGGCAAACCAGTACATCCTATCAAGGCCGATTACCTAAAACCTGTGATTGAGCAATACAAAGAAGAGGGCAAACCTTTCAAGATGGGTATGGTCTTCCCGGTTTCAACTCATAACTATGAACTGCGTTACTGGCTGGCCGCCGGCGGTATTCATCCCGGTTTTTATGCACCAGAAAAAGGTGACACCAGCGGTACGATTAAAGCTGACGCCCTGCTATCTGTCACACCACCACCACAAATGCCGTCCACTATGGAAGCCGGTACCATTCATGGTTACTGTGTGGGTGAACCCTGGAACCAACAGGCCGTGTTTAAAGGTATTGGTGTACCGGTTATTACTGATTATGAAATCTGGAAAAACAATCCTGAAAAAGTATTTGGTGTCAGTAAAAAATGGGCAGATAAATATCCTAATACTCACATCCGTGTTGTAAAGGCCATGATTCGTGCCGCCAAGTGGTTGGATGAAGGTAATAATAAAAACCGTCCGGAAGCGGTTAAAATCCTTTCCAAGAGCCACTATGTCGGTGCAGATTACGATGTAATAGCCAATAGCATGACAGGCACCTTTGAATATGAAAAAGGTGACAAACGTGATGTACCTGATTTCAATGTGTTCTTCCGCTATAACGCTACCTACCCCTATTACAGTGATGCCATATGGTATCTGACGCAGATGCGCCGTTGGGGACAGATTGCCGAATACAAACCAGATAGCTGGTATATGGATATCGCTAAAAAGGTCTATCGTCCCGACATCTATGTACAAGCAGCCAAAGAACTGATCGCTGAAGGCAAACTCAAGGCCAGTGAGTTTCCTGATTTTGCCAAAGAGACCGGGTACCGTGCACCACAAAACGAATTTATCGATAACGTGACCTACGATGGACGCAAACCCAATGCCTATCTGAAGACTTTAAAGATTGGTTTGAAAGATAAGCAAAAAATATAAGCAACAGGATGGGCACAAAAAATGTGCCCATCCAACAAACTCATTTTTACGTTCTCTTGCCTATTGGGGAGAAAATTTAAATGCGGCAATAGAAAAATATTTTAAATTAGTTTAGATGAAATTAGTTAAATTAATGGAACCCGTTATGACAACACAAGCAATAAAAACATCCGGCCTCACACCGGTAAAAATACTCAACAAGCTGAGCTGTTATGTGAAAGAACAAGTCGAAAATTTTAACCCCCAGCAAATGTTGAAGTCTATTCTGGTACCCGGTATTGCCTTTATTGTATTTCTGTTGATCTGGGGGGGGGCCGCCTCACAGGTTCAGACCTCATTGGGTACGCTGCCAGGTCCCATCCAGGTGTGGCAACAAGCCATGGTGCTGGTGGATGAGCATAATGAAGAGCGCATCAAGCAAGTGCATTTTCATGAGCGTCAGGATATACGTAATGCCAAAAAACTGGCCGAAAATCCCGATGCGGAAATCAAGACGCGTCCCTATACAGGCAAAGCAACTTTTTTTGATCAGATATGGACCAGCCTGATCACGGTGGCGACGGGGTTTCTCATCGCATCACTCATCGCCATTCCCGTTGGTATCATCTGTGGTCTGAGTCCTCTAATATATAGTGCACTCAACCCACTGATTCAGATCTTCAAGCCGGTTTCACCCCTGGCGTGGTTACCTATTGTCACCATCATCGTCAGTGCTGTCTATGTCAGTGAGGATCCTGTGTTTTCCAAGTCCTACCTGACCTCGGCCATTACCGTCACACTGTGTTGCCTATGGCCGACCATCATCAATACCACCGTGGGAGTCTCCAACATCAGTAAAGACTTATTAAATGTATCACAGGTTTTGCGTCTGGGTTGGTGGACAAAGGTCTACAAGATTGTTATTCCCTCATCTATCCCGATGATGTTTGCCGGACTGCGTGTATCCCTCGGTATTGGCTGGATGGTATTAATCGCCGCTGAGATGTTGGCGCAAAATCCTGGCCTCGGAAAATTTGTCTGGGATGAATTTCAGAATGGCAGCTCCAACTCCCTGGCACGAATCATGGTTGCCGTGTTTGCCATCGGCCTTGTGGGTTTCATGCTGGATCGCATCATGCTGGTCGTGCAAAAGAGAGTCAGTTGGGATAAAAGCGCGGTATTACGTTAAAAATAACTTGAATGTCGGCTTAAAGACCAGCAAAAAATATAGGAGAGAATAATGAGCAACGAACATCTTATGCTGTCACAGATCAGTATTGAATTCCCCACACCAACCGGCCCTTTTAAGGCCCTGGATAATATCAACCTGAATATTGCAAAAGGTGAGTTTGTGTCCCTCATTGGCCACTCCGGTTGCGGCAAGTCCACAGTGTTAAACATTGTCGCCGGTTTATACCAGGCTACTACTGGTGGCGTCATCCTCGATGGTCGGGAAGTGAATGAACCCGGCCCAGAGCGGGCAGTGGTATTTCAAAATCATTCTTTATTGCCCTGGCTCAGCGCCTATCAAAATGTAGAACTGGCCGTAAAGCAGGTCTTTAAAAAGAAAAAGACCAAGGCCGAAATGGTCGAGTGGATAGAACACAATCTCTCGCTAGTACATATGGATCATGCCATGCACAAACGTCCCGATGAAATATCTGGTGGTATGAAGCAGCGCGTCGGCATTGCCCGTGCCCTGGCCATGGAACCCAAAGTCATGTTGATGGATGAACCCTTCGGCGCGCTGGATGCTTTAACCCGGGCCCACATGCAGGACTCCCTTATCGAAATTCAGGCACGCTTAAACAACACGGTCATTATGATCACGCATGATGTTGATGAAGCCGTATTACTATCAGACCGCATCGTAATGATGACCAACGGCCCGGCTGCGACCATCGGAGAAATACTGCAAGTCGAACTGCCACGCCCTCGCAATCGTGTTCAACTAGCGGATAACCCGAAATACAACCACTACCGTGCCGAGGTATTGAAGTTTCTGTATGAACGGCAACATCGACCGGAAGCATCTGAGGCAAAAAAAAAGACGGCACAAAATAGGGTGTCAGTAATGGGTAAAAGCAAGGCAGCGTGATAGATAAAAACTTAAACACGAAGGTTAAATGTCTATTTGAAAATTTTTTCCATTGTCATGATCTGATGTTGTGAAAATGTTTTATATAAAATAAGGTGGAGAATAAAAAAAACCATTGACTTGTGGGAGCTTCTATAGAAAGTAATTTTTTCGTGAGAGCAAGGAAACACAGCGTGCACGATTGCATGACAAGGATTGTTTTATACGATTTTTTTCACCCCCTCTATTCAAGGAGGTCAGAGCAGGAGGTTGAATGAAGCATGGAGCCAGAATTCTAGAGACTCAGTGATATGACATGCATGAGGACAAGGTTCCGTCCAGGTGTTCGAGCATGGCGATGACGCCGTTGCTTGGGTTATTTATTTTGATGTGAGGACTCTCGCCTATAGTTAGGGGATGGTTGAATGGCACCATTTTTTAATCGATTAGCTCAATATCAAGGCTCTCTAGTAGTCTGACAGCTTCATGTCGGCAAAACTTAGCCCTCTTGATTTCATTGAAGTAAATGTCGATATTGTAATTTGTGGCTTCAGTGAAGTCTGCGCCTGTAAGATTTGTTTTATTAAACAGGCTGCCTGTAAAGTCTGTGTAAGTGAAATTAGCCTCACTAAAATTCCCTTCTCTAAAATCCACGTCATGAGCTTTGCATTCTTCTATTACCATTTCTTCCAAGCTAAGCCCAAAAAAAGAAGAGTCATTAATGATGCATTTGTGAAATTTTATCGGGGCGCAGAGTGGTATTCCTGGCCAGCAAGCATCGGTCCAATCTGTGCCGATCACTTTGCATTCATCAAAAATAACATCTAAAAAATGGCTGCTCTGTATATTTACAATGCTAAAATTACATTTTACGAAATGACAGTCAATGAATTTATTGTCATTTAAAGTGGCTTCACTAAAGTCACATTTATTAAAAATGCAACCATCAAATATTTTACTGCTGATAATTTTTTTAGATAAGTCCAGACCATCAAAGTTCTTTGTTAGATACTCATTTATTTCATCTGCAATGTTAGCCACCAAATCTCCTTGATCTTGAATAATGTTCGACACCTGCCTACTGCTTGAATTAGCAATATAAATCAGACACCCGCCGTAGTGGCTTGTGGTTGCTTGATATACCGCAATTTATCCATGTGAAATTGCCATAAAACGTGTCCATAAGCAAGATGTCCACTTTAAATATAATATGTTGAGTTTCAGTTTTGCTGCTGCAACTAACTGTTAAATCTATTGTTTCCAGGTTTTATGGTGAGGTGTGCAATGGACTATTTAAGACAACAAATAAAAACACTTGATGTCTGGACTTGACGTTATGTCCCACGCACCTTCTTGTGGCAGGAGGTGAGGCTGTTTCTACGAGTTTTTTATACAATGATGTGCAACATTGTAAAGACAATAAAACATTCAATTGACTGATCTAGTGTTGATGGTTTTGGTTCGTATGGTTTATATCTGAGTGGTTTCATGCTTGGATAATTCTACATCAATTAAACAGTTTTTTAATGTTTGTTAGGTTTAGTGTCTTCATTGTATTAGGGGCATGTTTATTGATGCAGATAACAACCTGAATGATGAGAAGGATGTTGGTTCTTTATGTGCTGCACTATTCTAGTATCCGGGTTTACTCTCAACATCCTCTATCTATACTCAAGAATGATGTTTTATTCAAATGGGTGTGCGTGCATAAATATGTATGGTGTCAGCATACTAAACTTGGGAATAATCTAACAATTATAATTATTAATGAATAATTAAGGAATGAAGTATGAATATTATTGAGTGTACCCTGTATTTCATTAAAAGCATTAGTAATCTTGTAAAATGGATTTATGCAAAAATTGTTGGCATCCTGGATTATACCAAGTCCCTATTCGGTAAAAAATCAACTCAGTGTGTCCTGGTGTTTTCTGGTATAGCTATTCTTATACCGGTTATTATTCTCGCTATCGCCAAAACAGTTCAAGATTGGGATGATGCCCCTGATCGTGGTGCTCTCGTCATAACAAAGGCCATGTTTGGTGATGGGTTTGATAAGGTGTTTCCCGGCAAAAATTACCCGCAATATATGAATTGGCAGGGTTGGGATCCTGAAGACAGCATGTGGTACTACACCACAACACAGGGCTCTGATCTGATCCCCTATGATTTTTTTATGGTATTGGAACAGGAAAATGCCACGGCACTATTCCGTTCGACAGAAAATATAGATCGATATCGCTACATTCCGTTGAGACCAACGTATCATAATCCTGATGGCCTGCCACTGGGTATGGTCAAAGATACCTATGCAGGTAAAGATTATATGGGCTTTACATGCTCCGCGTGTCATACGAATCAGATTAATTATAAGAGAACTGCTATACGGGTTGATGGTGCACCGTCGCTGGCAGATATGGAAAACTTCATCATCGACATGAGCAAGTCACTCAAGGCCACATTGAAAGATAAAGATAAGAAAAAGCGTTTCATTGACGCTGTTATGGCTAGAAATGGTTTTAAGGAAATGCTTACCGCCAGTCGTAATTATTCTTCAGAAAAAGAAGTTGAAGTAGACCTGATAAAATTTTCTTCGCGCGTGGAAGATTATGTATTTATTAACCATAGCCGCTTAAAAGATGGTCGAGACCTGACGTACGGCTATGGTCGCCTAGATGCGTTCGGGCGAATATTTAACCGAGCCTTGCAACATATATTGAATAAAAAGCAGATCACAATGATTCTTGCTGATGTGATTGCGGCTCCTGAACTGGATGCGATTCTTAAAGATGTTAATGATAGCGTCTTAACCGATAACGAATTTGATCATGTCCTTGAGCGCATCAAACCCTTGCTTACAGCAAAACAAATGATTGATCTTAATGACAGGATATTTAATTCACCTAATGGCCCGGTCAGTTACCCTTTTCTTTGGGATACGCCTCAACATGATTATGTTCAGTGGAACGGCATCGCTGCTAATGCGGGGTTGGGGCCGTTAGGCCGCAATGCGGGTGAAGTCATCGGTGTATTCGGAACTCTGGACTGGGAAGAGGAGGAAGGTTTCAGTCTCCTGGCATATTTGCTCGGGCAAAAAAATACCCAACGGCATATCAGTTATAATTCTTCAGTTGATATGGCCAATCTTGAACGCCTGGAAGACCACTTAAAGAAACTATATTCACCTGTCTGGCCGGAAGTCGTATTACCTAAAATTGATAATAAGCGGGCTGCCAGAGGCGGTGTATTGTTTGAGAAAAAGTGTGTGGCTTGTCATGCGAGTATCGATCGTACTGATCCAAAACGTAAGGTCATTGCCAACTTCAGTCGAGTCAAGGATGTGGGCACTGACCCCACCACGGCCGCTAATGTACTTGCTTATGAAGGTTATAGCGGTATTACCGAAGGTCAATATCTGAATGTCGGCATCGGCAATTTGCTGATGGAAGAAAAAATGCCGGTCGCGGCATTATTAACCCTAGTGACAAAAAATGTTGTGGCGACACCAGATGCAGAAAAACCATTTTTCCGTCGCTGGGAAATTTTTATCATGAGTTTAGTGGATACCCTATTGAATAATGACATTGAGGCATCTTTAAAACGTGGCGATTATGATCCAGATACAACAATCAATCCTTTTGCCTCACTCATGGCCTATAAGGCACGTCCGCTTAACGGTATCTGGGCTACTGCACCTTATTTGCATAATGGTTCAGTACCTACTTTATATGATTTGTTATTGCCAAAGAAAAATCCTGGTGACCCTGCGGGTGAGTATCGACCTGATGTGTTTTATATTGGCAGTCGTGAATTTGATCCAGTTAAGGTCGGTTTTATCAGTGAAAAGGGCAAAGGCTCACGTTTTGATACCAGCTTGCCCGGTAACCATAATACTGGCCATGATGGTGATGTTAAAATCCTGACAAAGGCGCAGCGGCTGGATCTTGTGGAATACATGAAAACACTCTAACGGTAATAATGCTCTGGTGATGTTATATCACCAGGGCAACATGGAGAATATGATGGGTGAAGCAAAAGATTACTTACAGATCTATGATGCTGCAGATGATAATGAAAAATTCCCTCTGGTCTATGGCTGGATGAAAACGGAACCCCTGCCTTTCTTCAAACAACTTCGTGCACAACGTCCCATCCTGGTGACACCAAAAGCAACACTTGTCACCCTGTTTGATGATGCCAGGGACACCCTAATGATGCCAAAAATATTTACGGTGGATTTATACAAACCAAAAATGGCAAGCTACCTGATGTCGCATGATGATGATGCCTTGCATGATCGGGAGAAATCCATCATGTATGCGATGTTAAATAGAGACGACATTCCATTAGTCAGAAAACTGATTGCCAAAAATGCCGCAGTCATTCTTGATCAGGCGGGAGGTAAAATTGAAATTGTAGAGAATTATTGTCGGGGCGTACCCGCTACACTGGTAAAAGATTATTTTGGCCTGGATGGCATTGATACAAAAAAATTGATCGACTGGTCTTTCTGGAATCAATATAACGCCTTCCACAATCAACCCTTTGATATGCACAGCAAGGAAAAATTTGACCATATCGTCAGTGAAAATGATCGGGCCAATAAGGAATTGGGTCTCTACCTTGCAGGCCTTATTATTCGTAAAAAGCTGGCCATCAAGTTTGGTGAGGAAAAGAACAGGGTGCTTTTTATCTGGAATTTGTTGGTCAAGCTTTATTACTTGATAACACGCCGTAAAATAGACAAGCTGACAGACACCGTCGTGACACGCATGTTAAGTACCTCCTACCCGGATGAGCTTGATTTCCCTATTGCGCGTCAAGCGATCAATGCGGGAGGTCTGTTAATTGGTGCGGTTGAAACAACCTCACAGGCTGTTGCGCAATCGATTGAAATGATCCTCAAGGATTCGAATTTGCTCAAGCAAGCCAAAGAAGCCTCGCAACTGGATGATCCTGTGGCGTTTGACAATATCGTTTGGGAGACGCAACGTTTTGTGCCCATTAGCCCATTTGTTTTTCGACAGGCCGCAGAAAAATACACCATTGCCAAAGGACGCCCCCATGAAACAACCATCGATATCGGTACTAATGTACTAATTGCGACCCAGTCCGCGATGTTTGATCCTTATGCCTATGACAACCCGGATGAATTTAATCCGAACCGCACCTTCTATCATAACTTCTTATTTGGCTACGGCTCCCATGAGTGCATGGGTAAGTCTGTCGGTATGGTGCTGATCCCGGAAATGGTACGTCAGGTTATTTTGCGCAAAAACATTAAGGCTGAGGGCAGTATTGATTACGATAACAAGCCGTTTCCGACTTTTTTTAATCTAAGCTGGGACTAACCATCCACCCTGGGGAATAAACAGGTAATTAATTGGCGCATGTACATATAACACCAGACACCATAATAATATTGCTCGTTAATACAAAAACAGGGAAATCAGGATATGCCTAGATTGCCAATATCTATTATTATTTTCTTCATTCTTCTTACAGGTTGTGACAATAGTCAACTTCAGGCACCCAATCCACCTGCTGTCGTGCGTGAAGTCCCGGCGGACTGGGCGATAGCGCAAAAAGAACGCCGAATAGCCAAGGCCGAACATATACGAAAATTTAAAGACTCGTATGACCAGTTTGCCAATTTTGCCGTAAGTGAAACGGATGGTGTTCCGTACATCATGCTTAAGTTGTTGCCGATTATTGCACCTGAATACTGGGGTAGTGGCGATAAATTTCTTGATGTTATAGGCCTATATATAGATGATCGGCAGCTCGATTATCCAATGCCTCGTGGTATTGGTTTTAGTGGCCTGTCCCGCAAGGAATTGCACGGCAATATTGATTATGCCTCTTTTACTTGTGGCGGTTGTCATATTGGTAGGGTCAGGCTGGATGATGGCAGTATTGAATATCTGGATGGCGGTATTAATACTGAATTTAATGTTATTTTATTCCGCCATAAGGTCAATCAAACATTACAAAAAATTTATGCCGGTGAAACAGACGCGGAAAAGAAAAACCAGAGAGTGATAGATGCTATTCTGGTGGCGCTGAAGAATAGCCATAAACAGGACAAGCATTTTTTTTACAAAAACTATCGCTACAAAACCAGACATTTTGATGCGCAATATGAACAAAAACAAATCGAACTCTTCACAAAAAATGCCAGTACCTTCATACCAAAATATGTCAAAACCATTGAAGCGGTATATCGTGGTTGGGGTATTCTGGCAGATAAACTGTATCCTGATATCAAGCCGGATATTATGCTTGGCTTTGCGGGTATGGAAGATGCTATCTCATTCAATGCGGTCAGTGCTTACAATGGACTCAAGCCAAAATTTATTATTGGCTGGTTTGCCGCCGTCGCTTTGCCATCACATCCTGGTATCACAGATATTATGGCCGTCTGGGATCAAGATTCTCGCAACCCACGCTGGAATGAAGCCAGAGACGACTTGATCAATGGGGGTGGACAGTGGAATGGCCATATTCCCATGCCGATTTTTAAGAACATTGCGGCACAAAAAACCTTAGGTTTTGATAATGTCGATATACGTGTCTCCGATCATTCGAACAGGTTGTTGGACAAGTTGCCGCCATCTGTTTATCCCTTTGAGGTTGATGTGGCTCTGGCACGTAAGGGGCAAGCATTATTTGCTGCCAACTGCGCCAGTTGTCACCAGCCGAACAATGGCAAGGTTTATCGTAATATGGGTACACACCTCGGGCGCGCAAAAATTGCCAATCAACTGATCACCATTGCGGCACAGAGCAGTTTTACAGCGGCTTGTTCACCCACCACCGTCACAGTGGATATAGATGGCACAAGCCGCAAGCCCTGTGCAGAATATAGGGGTGTGTCACTGGTGGGCAAAAAGAAATTGGCGATGACATCCCCCAGTCGACATGACGGCTACAATGCCTTGCCGTTGGTTGGACTCTGGGCACAGGCACCGTATCTGCATAATGGCTCCATCCCGACGATTTATCATCTGTTGATGCCCGCTGAGCGTCCTGCCTCTTTCAGCAAAAGTCGTCTGGATTATGACAAAAAATGGTTAGGTTTCTCCTGGGATCCAGGCGTTTCACACCGAGGAGGGAGTAAAGAGGGTTATATTTACAAGCCTGCATCATCACCTTCGATTGGCAATGCGGGACATAACAAAGATATCCTGCAAGGTGATAAAACCTATAAGCTCGATTGGTCTAATGACAAGGCGGGTGCAATGGCGATTATTGAGTACCTGAAAACGCTGTAGACATTCAACGTGGGCATAGTGATATAATCACGTATAAAAAAAAGGTCAAGAAGAATGTCGCGTTTATTTGCTTGATAGATACGATATTGCACCATCAAAATGCCAGGAATGTAATTCAACGCAAAGATTGATTATTTCCATATAAATAATGTGCATTACGATCGCCATCGGTTAGTCATTCATCATTGATACGGCTCACAACATCCAACGGACTCTCGCAAAAAAATCACTGTTTATAGATGTTTCTATAAGTATTGGTGCGCTGAAATCTTTTTTGAACCCTCTTCGAACACCCTGCGACTAACCAGATACTTAACCAACAAACATAGAGAATATAAAAATGAAATCATTAATACTAAAAACGGCTTTAACAGCAATTACCCTGTCTATCACTGTTTCTTCAAGCTTTGCGGCCCCCTCTAATGGGCCAAAACCAAGCTGCTACAATATGGGTGAAATAGCGGTTTTCAGTAATGGCATGTGGGTATGCAAACAACCTTCTATCAAGGCAAAGGGTAATGGCATGGAATCTGCCGTTGGAGGAGGTGGTAATAAACTGGCGAACAAGAAGCCTAAAAGAGCACGTCCTGATTATATTATTACGAAAGTAAAACGTAAAAAAAATAATGACAAAGTGCTTGCGGTTACCGTCAAGAATCTTGGTTCGAAAGCATCTGTAGCGGGTTCAGAGCTGTTTGCAACCGTCAAAGGTGGTGATGTAGGGATTGCCGGAATCGCTATGCCTATGCTCAAAACTGGTCAATCCAAAACTGTATTTGTCAGTTTTCACAAAGCACCTGATCATGGTTCACGTATTCGTGTTATGGCTGATGGAAATAAAAAAATTAAGGAATCAAATGAAAATAATAATGTAAAACAGTTTGTTTACAAATAAGATAGTTTAAATCTTCACTAATAGCCGCGTTTTAGAAATAGAACGCGGTTTTTTTTCGTCCAATAGAATTGTTATACCGTGATTGTATACTGAGTACATGTTTATATTGGATTTCATGAATTCATCCAATGCATTGTTGTTCTGATTCACATAACATGCTTGAAATATATTATTTTAAATAAATTGCTATGAATATATGTTGATTGGATGGATATTTTCAGTTTGACGTAATTTGACACTGGTTTAAATGGTGCATCCATCACATTATCCTCTTTAAATATGACATGTCGCTAACCAGTTTAGTTAGCATAATATTTTGTTAAGTGGGTTATGTTTCAGTTTTTTTTAAGATGGGTGTCTTGTTTGTTATATTTAAATGAATTACTAATGACGATTAACTCTAAGACTAAACTAATTGCGAGGATGTTATGAAAGTTACAAATAGTAAGGTAGTTAAATGTGCGGCCATTGCAGCGGTGTTTGTCTTGGCACCAATGAGTGCTATTGCCGGTGGAGCCATAGTTTCTAGTGGCAAGGCCATGGCCACCAATGTTGGTGTTGAAAGATATGGCAAAATAAAGGGGCATGCCCATATGATCCGCAAACTCCCTGGTGAGACTGGTATCACTGATGTCAGCCTGCGTGTAAAAGGATTGTTCCCAAATCAAACCTATCCTGTTCACGTACATAATGCATCCTGCAAAACAGGTGGTGGTGGTCATTATCAAAACGAAGTGGGCGGTGCTGTGGATGATATCAATGAAATCTGGTTGACCTTCACTACAAATTCTATGGGGAAAGGTTCAAACAAAGCCGACCATGGCCATCTTGCACGTGAGGATGCACGATCTATTATTATACACGACTATACTGACAAGGCACGTATCGCTTGCATAGATCTCAATTAGTTAGCTGTAGCTGATTATTCAGTTAAATACAATCGTGAGAGGAGGAGTAAGTCACTCGACGGACTCTTCCTTTTTTTAATCCATATTTCAATTTATAAAATTGCAACAAGGTGCCATTCTTTGAAGTGAACAATCCGTATCAATGGATGTGGCAGGGAACGAGTTTCAGTGGCAGGTCGTGAATCTAACGGGACAACTGCCTTAAGAAAACAGAGTAATGTATTGTTATTTTGTCATTATTTTAGATTTATTACTTTGCGTGTAATGTAATCTTCCCCATTTATCTATTTCTCTCTGATGGCATTGACTGTCATAATAGCGCCTATCTCAATCCCTGTTCAGTAGAGTGGCATCCCCAAACAGTGAAAATCATGCTTGCCCCGATGGAAGGCGTTATCAATCATCACATGCGACAAGCTCTCACCAGCGTCGGTGGCTATGATGCTTGCGTGACGGAGTTTTTGCGCATCACCGATCAGCGCCTACCCTCCAGGGTGTTCAAACGCCTGTCACCGGAGTTGGCACAGCAGGGTCAAACCACATCGGGTGTACCTGTAATACTACAGCTCCTGGGCAGTGACCTTGAGATGATGGCGGCCAACGCACACAAGGCGGTACAACTTGGGGCGCCCGCTATCGATATCAATTTTGGATGCCCATCAAAATTCGTCAACCGCAAGATGGGCGGATCCATATTGTTACGCGAACCTGAACGCGTGCATGCCATTGTCGCAGCCGTGCGCAAGGCGGTTGATGCCGCCATTCCTGTCACGGCCAAGATGCGCCTCGGTTATGAAGATGACATGCTGGCTTTGGATAATGCCCTGGCCATAGAGGCTGCGGGGGCGACGGAGTTAACGGTACACGCCCGCACCAAGATCGAAGGCTACACGCCGCCTGCCCGTTGGGAGGCACTGGCCCCCCTGCGTGAAGCACTGATTATTCCTCTAATTGCCAACGGCGATATCCGCAGTCTCGATGATTACCGTCGTTGTGTAGCCGCAAGTGGTTGTGTGGATGTGATGCTGGGGCGTGGCGCACTTAATGATCCCTCACTGGCCAGACAGATAAAACAGTATAAGCCAGGTGACACCATCGTGCCGATGGACTGGTGTGATATCACCTCATTGATACTCGTGACCAGTGAACAAATGGAACAAGAGTATCTGAAAAAACATGTCCTGATGCGTATCAAGCAGTGGCTGGGGATGCTGCGTAGAGATCACCAGAAAGGCCAACAGGTGTTTGATGAGATTCGTCGGATGAAGATCCTGGAGGATGTCAAGGGCGTGTTGAGGAAGGGCAAGTAAGGTCATATTGATTTTAAAAAAATTGAATCACAAGGCCATCAAAGTAGAAGGAAGACTTTAATTGAAAAAAATATTAGTGATTGGTTATGTATGGCCTGAGCCAAATTCATCTGCGGCAGGTTGCCACATGATGTCTATTTTGCGACTGTATAAAAAACAAAGCTGGCAAGTTGAATTTGCGACACCTGCGCAAGCAAACGAGCACATGATTGATTTAGCCAATGAAGGAATTTCAAGTAAAAGTATTATGCTAAATTGCGATAGTTTTGATACTTACATTTCAGAATACCAACCCGATATAGTCATGTTTGACCGTTTTATGATGGAGGAGCAATTTGGCTGGAGAGTAGAAAAAAATTGCCCAAATGCACTTAAAATATTAGACACGGAAGATCTGCAATGTTTACGTCATGCTCGGCATCAAGCCTATAAAAAGAAACGTGAGATTACGCAAGCAGATCTATTTAGTAATTTAGCAAAACGTGAAATTGCGGCCATTTTACGCAGCGATATTTCTTTGATTATTTCTAGCTTTGAAATGGCGTTATTAGTCAACACCTTTAAGGTAGATGCTAGTTTGCTTCATTATCTGCCTTTTATGGTTGATCTGGCAAAGTACTCAGGTAAAACAACCCCTTTTTCTGATCGAAAACATTTTATGACGATCGGTAATTTTCGCCATGCTCCAAATTGGGATGCCGTCTTAACACTACAAAAAATATGGCCTTTAATAAAAAAACAAATTCCTAAAGCGGAATGTCATATTTATGGATCTTATCCTCCCCCCAAAGCGACAGCCTTAAATAACCCAAAAATGGGTTTTTTAGTCAAAGGATGGGTTAAAAATGCATTTACCGTGATAGAAGAATCTCGACTTTGCCTGGCGCCTATAAATTTTGGTGCCGGCATTAAAGGTAAATTATTAGATGCTATGCTTATGCAGACACCCAGCATTACAACATCGGTAGGTAGCGAAGGAATGTGCCAACAAGAACCCTGGCCTGGTGTCATTACAGATGATTTAACAGAATTTGTAAAAGCGTCTGTTAGATTATATAACGATGAACAAGAGTGGCTTAAAGTACAACAAAATGCTATGCCTCTATTAAAGGCGCGATATGACAGTCAGCAACTAGGCGCTCAATTAATAACAAAAATAATGGGGATAGAAAAAAATTTGCTTTATCATCGATTAAATAATTTCACAGGCGCCATGCTTAAACATCATTCCATGATGAGCACTAAATATATGACCCAGTGGATAGCAGAAAAAAATACAAATAAATAGACGCATTAAGAAAGAACTAGTATTTTTTAAATTAATTTATAACTTTAATAAATATAAAGTGGGATTGAGCTCTTCATTTTAACTTCATAAATTATAAATAGAAGATATAATTATGTACCATAATCTTAATATACCAGATGATTGCCATGCCCTATGGGAAACATGTCACTCACTTGTGCCGAAACTTTTGAGAAATATAACAATTAAATCAAATGATTTAATTCTTATGCCCAACAAACCTATCAAACCTCAATCTAAATCTTTTTATTTAATTAAAAGTGGAACAATCAGTGAGACATACAAAGGTAAGGTTGTCGTTAATTATGAGGAAGGCGATATGATAGGTGTGGATGGATTGATGCTCCAGAAAACAACAGCCTTTGAAAATGACTTTTCCGTCACTGTTGATGAATATGACGGGCAATATTTTATTGATGAAATAGTTAATGACAAAAGTAAAGTCTTGATGTGGATTCAATACTTATCCTGTTTGAATCAAAGCCATCAATTGCTTATGTGTCATTTTAGTCAGCAGAAAATTTCATTTTCTCCTGAATATCGTCATTACCGAAAAGGCGATGTTATTATTAAAGAAAACACAGAAGGTGTTGAAGTCTATACACTGATTTCGGGTTCTGCCAATGTTATAATTAATAATACAGAGGTAGGGGAAATCAATAAGGATGAAATATTTGGTGCGATCGCAGCATTAACCAACACCAAACGCAATGCTAGCATTGTTGCGACATCTGATTGCGAAACCATAGTTATTAAAAACGATAGTTTTCGTAATTTACTGTCGACAAGACCGGATGCCGTACAAAAGCTTATCTATGATATGGCCAGAACAATTGTGTCAAGTAATGATAAAATTATAAACTTATCTAAAAGAAATTGAATGTAACGACAATATCTGGAATTGTAAATTTCAATACTTGCCCTATTGCCTCGCATGACATAGGAAAGCATACCTTCAACAAGACACCCACTATGCCCCTGTGGATCGCAGAAAAAATACAAATAATTAGAATGTGCCACCATTTAAATCATTATGCGCCCTAAATCACCTCCCAACTATCTTGCGGGCTATCCTGCGTTTCTGATCGAAAATGTACAACGCTTGATTGACCAGGGTAAACTGGTGGACATGCTACTCCAGAAGTACCCACTTGCACATACGGTACGAACTGACAAGGCGCTCTATGATTACGTGGTAAAGCTCAAAAAAAACTATCTACGCAATTCAAAACAACTGAGTAAGGTGGTTTTTGACAACAAACTACATATCACTCAGCAGGCACTTGGTATGCACACCAGTAAATCCTTAGTGCAGGGCATAAAACTCAAGGCCAAACATGAGATCCGCGTGGCGGCCGTGTTCAAGGATATGCCACCTGAATTTTTGCACATGATAGTGGTTCATGAATTGGCACACATAAAGGAGCGTGAGCACAACAAAACCTTTTATAAACTCTGTCAGTATATGGAACCCAACTATCACCAGTTGGAGTTTGACCTGCGTGTTTACCTCACCTACCTGGATATGGCGGGGCAGCCACTTTGGTTGCCAGCCAAGTAAAGGGCGCTTCTATAAAGAGTGATTTTTTTGTGAGAGCAAGGAAGCACCGCGCTGACGCCGCTATCGCGGACTTGTGCCCCTTGGTGAAAAGTGCATTTATAGAAGAGCCCTTTACTCATTGTTTAATAATTTCGTACAATACAGCTTATGGAAACACTCTTGCTGCCTCAAGGCGAATTTCACCTCTCCCGTTATCCGGAAGACAAAAATGATCCATTAAGGGCTTGGGATGCGGCAGACGAATATGTGTTAAATTACCTGTCTGGACAATTTAACTCAGAAAAAGTACTAAACGTCTTAATCGTTAACGATGGTTTTGGTGCATTATCGGTAGCCCTGGCACATCACACAGTAACCGCCTGGACAGATTCTTTTCTCTCCGAAAATAGCATAAAATCAAACCTTCTTAATAATAAGCTGCCCATTGAAAAAATTAAAATAATTAATAGCCTGGAAACGCCTAAAGATCACTATGATCTAGTCATTATTAAAATCCCAAAAACACTTGCCATGCTTGAGGACGTACTGGCACGAATAAGGCCCATCCTTCAACCAGAAACACAGATTGTTGGCGCGGCCATGGTTAAAGCCATACATACCTCAACCTTGTCGTTGTTTGAAAAATACATCGGCATCACACAGACATCTTTAGCAAAGAAAAAAGCTCGCTTAATTCATTGCCAGTTAAGCGAAAAAATCGCCCCCGTTAAAACACCTTATCCAACGACTTACATCCTGGAAGAAACGGGGTATATCATCATCAACCATGCCAACGTCTTCTCACGAGAAAGTTTGGATATTGGAGCACGTTTTTTTTTGCAGCATCTTCCAAAAGATGAAAAATATAAAACCATTATTGACCTGGCCTGCGGTAATGGCGTAGTGGGTTTAATCGCTGCCGCGACCAATCCTCAAGCAGACCTGATCTTTCTCGATGAATCGTATATGGCTGTCGCGTCAGCACACGAAAATTTTAGAGTCGCATTTGCTGAGAGCAGAAAAGCTGTATTTCAGGTATCGAACTGCTTGCAATATAGTCCAAAAGAAACAGCTGATCTCATTTTAAATAACCCGCCTTTTCATCAGCAACATGCCGTGGGTGATGTTATTGCGTGGAATATGTTTCAGCAATCCAGAGACGTACTCAAACAAAATGGTGAGTTATGGGTGATTGGGAATCGCCATCTTGGCTACCATGTCAAACTGAAAAAACTGTTTGGTAATTGTGAAACTATAGCGGGGAACAAAAAATTCGTCATTTTAAAATCAATAAAACAAAGTATTTATGGTTAAAATAAATTAGTTAATGTTCATGCATGTCAGATTTTTAATCGAATCAAAACTATTTGTATCGCACAAAATTATACAAAGACACGGAACTCGTTAGTTATCTTCTCCAACAACCATTCTTATCACTATCTTTCCCCTAGCTTTTCGCTCGCCATAATATTGCATGGCTTCGACAATCTCGTCTAATGAAAAACATTTGTCAATCACCGGTACAACTTTGCCCGTGCTAAGCAGTTGACTCATCACTTCAAGTCCTTTATTGGCTTTATGAATTAATATTCCAAGTTTTTTTCTTCCGAACAGTGAAAATAACGGCCCCAGAAACATGATCTGGTTAATAGTGGATGATGCACCGCCATGCATGACATAAACCCCGTCTGAACATAAGGCACGTCTGTAATCGAAGATGGAGTGGTGGGCCTGTGCATCCAGGATCAGATCATATTGTTGGCCGTTCCGGGTGAAATCCTCGTTCTTATAATCAATCACATGCTCAACACCAAGAGAGCGTACAAAGTCCATTTTTGATGTACTACAGACACCGGTTAAATCAACACCGTATGTTTTTGCAATCTCAACGGCTAAGGAGCCTGAACCGCCGGAAGCACCATTAATCAGAACTTTTTGTCCGGAATGGATATGGCCCTTATCCACCAGCCCTTGCAGTGCCAATAATCCTGCCTGAGGTATAGCCGCGGCCTGCTCAAATGAAATGTTGGCAGGTTTTAGTGCTAATGCACCTTCAGGCACCGCGACATACTCCGCAAAACCACCCCAGCCACAGGCCGATAGATCGCCGTAGACCTCATCGCCCACATCAAACTGTTCAACCTTGCTGCCCACTTTTTCAATACGGCCCGCGATATCAATCCCCAATGTTTTGAGTCTTTTAGGCCTAAATAATCCAAAAGAAAGACGGTTTATAAACGGCGTGCCACAAAGTAACTCCCAGTCCCATGAATTAATTGATGAAGCATGAATCTTTACCAACACCTCACCAGGTTTGGCTACCGGTATATCCACCTCTTTAATACAAAGATCATCCGCTGTACCATACTTTGAAAATTCAACAGATTTCATGGTGTTACCTTATTGTCATGAGTGAAAAACTAAATACTTGAAATAATTATTCTCGGGTCTCATTATTTTTCTCGCAGTTTCAAGTTATCTGGCCCTGTAGGATCCCTGCAAATTTCTTCATATCGTTTTATTGCAGGAAAGCACTGAAAAACAATTTTTTAAATGTTGACGCGATAATCTCTGGGGTACAACATTGTAAATGGAGATTGCTTTAGTTGCTTACTCCTTCGCAATGACGATATTTTTGTTGTATTTCTCTTGTCGTTTTTAATAAATTATAATTTTTCGGTGGGGTTGTCAAGATCTGGACTCTTGTTTCTAGAGACGCTATTTTCTTTTCTAAATTCTATTTCTTGCTCGATTCTTTCTTGTTGTAGTTTCAATAAAGCAGAAGGTAATTGAAATGATAATGTGAACGCGTAAACGGCAAGGAATAAATAAATCCTCTCTAACCATAATTCTACTATTGGGTTTTTTCCTTTTATCAATACAGTTGTAAATATAAGAGCAAGCGTAAAAAGATAAAGAATAAATAACCATTTTTTTCTTGTTAACCTATTATAGGTTCTCTCACTTCCTAAACGTGCTGCTCGCCAACTACCATTAGGCAAAGAACCTGGATCACCAACAATAGTGATAATCGCAACTAAAAATCCCGCTAGTATGGAAAATACTGTTACTATAATATTTATCGCATCTTGATTGTTGTGTATGTGCGGTTGCAAAAAATATGTTAAAAAAAATTGCTGCGTATGACACTGCAATCACTACTTTATTTTTATCTATTGTTCTACTCACTGAGCGAATATACCTGACTGCTCTAATTGATGAGCATATTTTTCAAGATTCAACCATGCATCTTTATAGCTACTAACAAGTACACTAATTATGCGACATAATGTATAATCTTGGTCATGAATAATGATGGAAGAAAACTGAGCCGAAAAGCACTTGCCGATATTCGGATAAAAGCGATCCAGCAAGTAGAAGAAGGAGAAAGTCCAGAAG
>JAFLJQ010000238.1 GCA_022712915.1 Gammaproteobacteria bacterium
TGATCCGGCCTACGCCTGTATCGGCTGCTCCATGTGCAACATGGTCTGCCCGAACAACGCCATTGAGCCGAAGTATGAGGAAAATTCCACCACGTTGCAGTTCCAGAACAATCGTGGCGGGCAATCCAGCACGCGCGGTGGGCGCCGGAACAGTAGTGAAAGCCTGCTCGACCAGCTTTTTGCCTTGCCATCATCGGCTTAATTGAATTTTTAGACGTACCCTAAAGAAGCGATAACTTGTAAAAACACCCATTCTAATATTGTCCGTAGTTGTAAATATCTTCACAACATAAGATCTGCTTCCACACTTTATTTTCTGCCTCTGTTTTAAAGCACTTTATCATATTGCATTAACTCAATGGGAACCCCATTAACTTCAATGAGCGCAACTACCAAACCTTCACTTGGGCTATTTGGTTTAATTATGACTTTTTTCCCCTCTAAAGCAACGCAGAGATCATCAACTTCAAAAGCAACATGAGGAACAGTCTTGACCAAATCAGGGTGTGGCGCATTCTCCCAGTATCTCTGCCACTGTATGCCAAATTCATTGTTAGTGTGATCGCTTACTGTCACCTTTAAATGAGGCAAGTCAATCTCCTCTTCAAATTGACAAGTTGTTGGAATTCCAAGATGACTATATTTCATATTTGTCCTTTCTTTGAGCATTATTCATTCCAGATTCATCACTATTGAAACACTAACATCATATTTTTAGAACATTAAAAGAGTCCGTAGCAACTCACAATCATTCTTATTTTGCCACCGCCCCCTTTTATTGCAGTTCACATATAGGGATTTACCCCTTGTGCCCACAGGAACAAAGTTCTACCCTTAACCGCGCTTATAATCACTACACAGGTTACCAACAATGTCAAAATTGCTAACTATCATTCTTTGCCTATTTTCACTTACAAGCAGTATTGTTATTGCGCAAGAGATTACCGTTTATAAAAGCCCCACCTGTGGTTGTTGTGATAAGTGGATCACCCATCTGGAGCAAAACGGATTTACGGTCAAAGCGCAAAATATGCAAGACGTAACACCGAAAAAAATCGAGCTTGGTCTCACACCAAAAACAGCCTCCTGCCATACCGGAGTGATCGATGGTTATTTTATCGAAGGGCATGTTCCTGCTGAAGATATCAAGCGCCTGCTAAAAGAAAAGCCCAAAAACATCGCTGGCCTGACTGTTCCCGGTATGCCGATTGGCTCTCCTGGTATGGAGCAAGGTAATCGTAAGGATGCCTATAATGTCCTGGCGATGGATAAAAAAGGGCTGATCAGTATATATGCAAGGTATTAGTTAAATCCATAAACACCAATAAAAATTTGAAAAACCCGGGTCAAAACACAATGTGTTTTGACCCTGTTTTTGTTTCATATCGAGTAAATCTTTCGGCTTTACTCAAGTCACATTTTTGAATTTAAATGCCTTATTTAGCCCCATGAGTGGCTAGCTATTTCATCGTGCAGGGTATTCAACTATTGATAAACAACTAATTCAACTCGCACAGTAGGTGTCTGGTTATCCAATAATTTACTTGGGGGCCTTGGGTAAAACAACATCAATATTTGATGATATTATATTTTGTTTTATTTTTTCAATTTTCCATATTCCCTTGAGATTCTTAAGATAGACCTCATCCCTCCTTTCTGATTTTATTTGATACTCAACAAGGTCTGCTAATGGCGTTGTCGGCAATAATGTAATAACCTCGGCAATACTTAAATTAATAATTTTGTATTTTGAAAACAACTCTTCCAGTGTAATCATATCTGTTGACGGCGCATACAGTTCGGAGACATGAATTTTCAAAGTAACAACCGCCTCTCCTTTTGTTACATTTACTGATATCACTTTTAGAGCACCTTGAGGTGTCATCGACTCAAACACCGTCCTATATATAGAGCTCCTTGTAGATGTTTGATCTATAAACTGCATCCATCGAGTTAAAAGATCACCTGTGGCAATACGACCAATTAATTTTTTTAATTCCTTCCTGACATCCTCATCTTCTTTACCCTGGGCAATAAGTTTTTCAAAATCATTTCCCAACTGATACATTTTAACAACGGGCAGATTAACCTTCTCATCCACAGATGAAGCATAAACGCCTCTTGGCAAAAACATCGCACATAAAATAAAAAAATATACTCTCATATCTCATACTATATAGGCCAATTCCCCATAAAGTAAATAAGGAACTATTGCCTTTAATTATTTTTGTTGAATAAACCTGAGTTTTAATACTGTTTACCGAGCCCTCCCATGTAAAATTACACGGACAACCTAGCAGTTATCCCTGTTTCACTCATTTGAAGTAAAAAAGGGCATGCTGATCCTTCGAAAAGGGTCACTTATGAGAAAATGCTTCTCAGAAAGGCATATAACAAGGCCATATCTTGCCATCATTCAAAATGAAACTCAGAACATGGTCACTACAAGCGGCATAGATAAAATTAAGTTCTTCGGCCCCTCGGCGTATGTTTCAATCATGATGGCTTATCTGGCCAGTCACCAATAGGAAACGGCTGCTCCTCACTGTTGTAGGTCAGGAATAACATGATCTCATACTGATATGTACTTAAATTTTGACCGAATATAATGAGCTTATTATTCGTCTCTGCGGTAAACAGCACCGTTAAAAATTGAAACAATATAACGACAAAAGTAACAAATTTTGCCACACCCAGAAAAAACATGAACACCAGCATATAAAGCCCACGCATCCATACACTTCGATCTTTGTAAGATTCTATCGTTTCATCATTCATATCACATACCTTTTATTATGTTACTCAACGATTCATTAATGTGGCCTACCTTGATAATTTTCAAGAAGAAGTAAATTTTAAAAGCCTAAGAAAAATAATACTAATTTAAGGGCACGTCTAAAAATTCAATCAAACCGATGATGGCAAGGCAAAAACAAGCGACAAAATCATCCGGAATGATTTTGGACATGTGAAAACATGGCCCCGAAGGGGCTCATCATAGGGATGTGATGAGCAAAAAACGCAGTTTTGTACGGGGATGACCTTATTTCACAAAGCCCATGAATGGGAGGGAGGGAGTGAATTATTCCAGATTTAACAGGATAGGGAAGTTTATGGCTAATCAGTATGGGGACGTCCATATAGGTCTTATCAAATGAGTGTAAAATTCAGAATGCCTGGATTTGCAATGATTCAACTCATTAATAGTAATATTTCCCCTGAAGAGCTATTGGAAATCAGCCTTCACGAGTATAATCTCAACCGATTTTGCTCTAACTTACCTCACCACAACCATGGAAACATCCCTCCAACCATGATTTTTAAGCCTTTAATAACCAGTCAACCAGACCCAAAACTCACCACAGTACCAAGCCTGGGCATGGATACTAAAACGTTGGCGGCTGATTTTCATCGTCACTTCAGCACCACCCTTGGGCGTGACAAGTTCTGCATGTCCACCCACTATCCATACACCGCGCTGGCGCTAGTACTGCGAGATCGATTGATGGAACGTTGGAAAAACACGCATCAGGCTTATCAAGAAGCCGACACACGTCGCGCCCACTACATGTCACTCGAGTTTTTAATGGGGCGTGCACTGGGCAATGCGATGTTGAATCTGGGCGTGGAGGATGATGCCACAGCGGCTGTTGCCCAGTTTGGTATCCATCTGGAAGAAATTGCCGAGGCCGAACATGATGCCGGTTTGGGCAACGGTGGCTTAGGTCGTTTGGCGGCCTGTTTTCTTGATAGCTGCGCCACATTGCAACTACCTGTCATTGGTTATGGCATCCGTTATGAATATGGTATGTTCCGCCAACACATCGAAAACGGCTGTCAGGTGGAAGAGCCTGATCACTGGTTACGTAACGGCAATCCCTGGGAACTGGAACGACCAGAATACACACAACGTATCAAATTTGGTGGCTACACTGAGTTTTATCAGGATGCCAATGGCAAAACTCATAAACGCTGGGTGAACACTCAAGATGTACTGGCCGTACCGTACGATATACCGATTCCAGGTTATAAAAACGGCACCGTCAACACCCTACGCCTGTGGAGTGCTGCCGCCACAGACGAATTCAACCTCAATGAATTTAACGCAGGTGACTACACCGAATCCGTAGCAAACAAAAACGACGCCGAACATATCTCCATGGTGCTGTACCCCAACGACAGCAGCGAAAATGGAAAGGAACTGCGTCTCAAACAGCAGTACTTCCTCGCCGCTGCCAGCTTGCACGACATCTTCCGTCGCTGGATTCGTCACCACGGCAAAGACTTCACTAATTTTGCTGACAAAAACTGCTTTCAGCTTAACGACACCCACCCAACCATCGCCATTGCCGAATTGATGCGCCAGTTAGTGGATGAACAAAAAATGGAGTGGAACATCGCGTGGAGCATTGTCAATCGCACCATGGCCTACACCAACCACACCTTGTTGCCCGAAGCCCTTGAAAGATGGCCAGTACGCATGTTTGAACAACTACTGCCGCGCTTGCTGGAAATTATTTACGAAATCAATGCCCGCTTCCTTGGCGACGTTGCCCGCCGCTGGCCAGGAGATACCGATCGCCTGGCACGTATGTCGATCATCGAAGAAGCCGGTGAACCACAAATCCGCATGGCCTACCTGGCCATCATCGGTGGTTATTCAATCAATGGTGTCGCCGAACTCCATTCACAGCTATTAACCGAAGGCCTGTTTAAAGATTTCCATGAACTGTGGCCCGAAAAATTCAACAACAAAACCAACGGCGTTACCCAACGTCGCTGGATGGCCTGGTGTAACGGTCGTCAAACTGAATTGGTTTCAGAAGTCATTGGTGACAAATGGATCACACAACTAAGCCACATTGCCAAACTCAAACCCTATGCAGGCGATGCCGCCTTTCGCAGTAAATGGCGTCAAGTCAAAGAGGCCAACAAAGAACGTTTGGCAGCATTGGTCAAGCAAGATTGTGGGGTAGAGTTTAAAACCAACGCCATGTTTGACGTGCAAGTAAAACGTATCCACGAATACAAACGTCAGTTGCTTAACATCCTGCATGTCATTCATCTTTATGATCGCATCAAGCGTGGTGACATCAAAAACTGGACACCACGTTGTGTCTTGATTGGTGGTAAAGCCGCACCGGGTTACGTCATGGCCAAAGACATCATCAAACTGGTCAACAACGTTGCCTTCATGATCAACAACGACAAAGACGTCGGCGACCTGCTGAAAGTAGCCTTCCTGCCTAACTATCGCGTGACAGCCATGGAGATCATCTGCCCCGGCACCGATCTTTCAGAGCAGGTCTCCACCGCTGGTAAAGAGGCCTCAGGCACAGGCAACATGAAGTTCATGATGAATGGAGCAGTGACCATCGGTACCCTCGATGGGGCCAACATTGAAATTCGCGAAGAAGTCGGTGACGAAAACTTTTTCCTGTTCGGTCTGACCGCCCAGGAAGTGAATGACATGCGCAACCACTACAATCCAAACGAAATCATTACAAAGGATCAAGACCTGGGGCGTGTCATGCGACTACTGGAATGCGGTCACTTCAATCAGTTTGAACCCGGCTGTTTCAGCAACATCATCAGCTCAATTCGTAACCCTCAAGATCCATGGTTAGTCGCCGCTGATTTTCGTAGCTATATCGAAGCACAGCAACAAGCGGCCGATGCCTATCGTGACGAAGAACATTGGACCCGCATGAGCATACTCAACACAGCTTCAAGCGGTAAGTTCTCAACCGATCGGACAATGGAACAATACAACGAAGAGATCTGGAAATTAACCCCCGTTGCATCACTAGCTAGCAAGAGCAAATAACAGATTCAGAACCCCACCAAACAACCCCTTCCTCCCACTTTAACAAAGGGAGATCGAGAGGAAGTTTGGTTTTTTAACGACCCGAGTCATGAGAAGGATCGTTAATAGATCAAATAATGTCACTTTAAGTTAACACCATACTCTTACGGTATATCAATTATAAAACATCATTTTACTGCGCACACTCAGCCGCATTATTGGCAATCCTGAAGTATCTAGGCACCCTCACCGATAAAAAAAACATAAATATCTCTCTGGCAAGAGTAAATTCAAAAGGCTTGTCGTGAGAGAAGTTCACACTCTGGCTATCAGACCAGGACTCAATGATTATTCGTTAAATAGAAACCTACTATCAACCCTATCTACCCGAACACCCAGTGCGCCGAGATAAATCGGTAGTTAATCAATAGGTGAAAGCCCTACACACAGAAAGAGCTAGCCCCTCACTGTGTCCCCGAGTCATGAGCTGTTTAAGAGACACAGTTAAGCGTTGACAGGGGAACATACAGG